>CAUZWH010000189.1:0-6169 GCA_963583675.1 Alphaproteobacteria bacterium | reverse complement strand
CCGGAATGTCCGGTAGAAGCGATCGTCCCCGATACGGTCGGTGACCAGGCGCGGTGGGTCGAGCAAAATCGCCAATACGCCGAGGCGTGGCCCAATATCACGCGCAAGGGCACGCCACCGGCCGACGCCGACGAATGGGCTAATATCGAAAAGAAATACGAAGCCCACTTCAGCGCCAAACCCGGCCAAGGTTCCTAGCTACCGTTCAAGGCGGCGGCCCAATATTCTCAGCGCTATCTAGGTGCAATCCGCTACTTCGCATAGGAATAGGCCGTAGTTTGTGTTATGCTGTTATTGCTCGCTGGGGTACCGCGAATCGCGGTGAAAACCTGGTAGCGAAAGTGTATGCCGCCCGATGGGCGGCAAAATATTTTGGAATCGCAGAAAGTTGAGTGTGCGCGCTCTGCGGAGCATGCCTCACCAATATTGGCGATCTAGGGGGACGGGTGATCCCGTCCCATTTTCGCAAGTGAGGAAAGCAGCGCCGCGGCTCTGCGGGCTCAAGATAGGTGAAAATGGCTAAAAAGAAGCGGACCACCAAATTTGCATCGAATGACTACGTCGTCTACCCGACTCACGGCGTCGGCAAGATCAGCGCCATTGAGGACGCCGAAATTGCCGGCATCAAGGCGACGTTCTACGTCGTGTCGTTCGAAAAGGACAAAATGACGCTGCGTGTCCCACTCGACAAGGCGGACAATACCGGAATGCGCAAGCTCAGCACGAAAGATGAGATGCAGCAGGCGCTGACCACGTTGAAAGGCCGGGCTCGAGTCAAACGGACGATGTGGAGCCGTCGCGCCCAGGAATATGAAGCAAAGATCAATTCTGGCAGCCCCGTTTCGATTGCCGAAGTGATCCGCGATCTTCACCGCAGTGCCGGCAAGCCGGATCAGTCCTACAGCGAACGGCAGCTCTATGAGGCCGCGCTGGATCGATTGGCTCGCGAGCTGGCGGCGGTTGAGCGGATCGACGAGGACGCAGCAACCGAAAAACTCGAAGACGTATTGCGGGCCGCCTAAGCACCCAACACCAACAAAAGCTTGCTAAGCGAAAGAGCTCGGGTTCGTTCCCGGGCTCTTTTTCGTGCTTCACCCATTTTCATGTTTATGATGCGGACGTGGCCGATAACGACGAAAGATTCGCAGTCCTGACGCAAAGCGAACGCGTGTGGGCAATTGGTGCCATCCACGCCGACGTGGAACGGCTCAAAGCCGTCCACGATGAATTGGAGACTCGCTTCGAACTTGGCGACCGGCTCGTCTATCTAGGTAATTATCTCGGCGGTAGCGGCAACGTCATCGATACGCTTGACGAATTGACCGCCTTCCGCAGGCGGCTGCTGGTGCCAGGTATGGAGGCCTCCGATATCGTCTACCTACGCGGCTCTCAGGAGGAAATGTGGCATAAGTTACTTCAAATTCAGTTTGCTACCGGTCCCGGTGAAGTCCTGACCTGGATGCTCGACCAGGGGATCGGCGCGACGCTATCGGCCTATGGCGGCGATCCGGAAGTCGGGCATATGCGTTTTCGCGAAGGGGTTGTCGCAGCGACTCGCTGGACGGGTGACTTACGCACCGCCATGCAAGCCCATCCCGGCCACGCCGAGGTTCTCAACGATCTCAAGCGCGCCGCCTATACGGAACGCGGCGAGTTACTCTTCGTTCATGCGGGCGTTGATCCCAGCCGACCGCTCACGGAACAGGGCGATACCTTCTGGTGGGGCAGCGGCTATTTCGCCGATATGGACCAGCCATTCGCAGGTTTTCAGCGCGTGGTGCGCGGTTTCGACCGCCAGCAGCGCGGTGCAACAATGACGTCCCATAGTGCATCGCTAGACGGGGGGTGCGGATTTGGCGGGTCTCTGATCGCCGCCTGTTTCACCCTCGATGGCGCTAATTGTGATCGGATCGAAGTCTAACGCCCATTTTTCTGCAATGTTTTCAGTGCCTTATAGAAAACGCTAACAGTCTTCTGAGCCCCCTTGACGAGCGTTATATTCATACCGATGTAATGCTCTACATACGGTGCAATGAGGCACTGTCGTGCTTGCGGTCACAATTGCCACGCTCGCGAGCCGCCCAAGTATTCCAAGTAATCTATTTAGGAACCGACTTGGAAACCGGGTGGCCGGAGGTGGGCTGATGGGCTACATCGACACACCGGAAACACTACAGGCCAACCGTAAATTCATTCGCAAAGCGATGAAGGTCGGTCTGCTCGAAGGCGAACACGAGCGCGATTTAGCCCGGCGTTGGCGTGATCATAGCGACAAGGACGCTCTGCACGAGATGGTCACTGCCTATATTCGTCTCGTCGTCAGTATGGCCACGAAATTCCGAAGCTATGGCCTGCCGCTCGGCGACCTCGTCCAGGAGGGCTGCATCGGACTGATGCAGGCGGCGGCGCGCTTTGATCCGGAGCGCGAGGTACGGTTTTCGACCTACGCGTCTTGGTGGATCCGTTCCTCAATTCAAGACTTCATCTTGCGTAACTGGTCGATCGTACGCACCGGGACGACAGCGGCTCAGAAGTCGTTGTTCTTTAATCTTCGCCGCTTGAAGGCACAGATTGAACGCACCGAGGCCGGCCGTATTGACGACACGATGCTAACCAAGATCGCCGACGCACTCCGCGTTTCCGAACGCGACGTCGCAATGATGAGCGCGCGGCTTTCCGGCGGCGACAAATCGCTCAATGATCCGGTTGGTGAAGCTGGCGACGGCGAGTTGCAGGATTTTATCGCTGACGGCGCAGAGTCACCGGAAGACGTGGTGGTCGCAAGCCGTGACGCCGAAGTGCGTAGCGGTTGGATCGAGCAGGCCATGGCCGATCTTACGAAGCGTGAGCAAACCATCATCCGCGAGCGTCGTTTGGCCGACAAAGGCTTAACTCTTTCCGCGCTCGGTGAACGTCTCGGAATCAGCAAGGAACGTGTGCGACAAATTGAGCACGAAGCCTTAGGTAAACTTAAGCATTCGATCACCCGTAACGTCGGTGGCGACCCGGTTCTCGCCGGCCTCATTAACGGCTGAGCCCACCGCACCGACGATCGGTTGGTTCAGCTACGGTTAGATCGCGACGTTTCGATGACGATCTTGACGCGTTGGCCAGCTCTCACCCGGTCGCTGGGGCCGAGGCCATTGAGGGTGCGGAAGCGTTCAACCTGAAAATCAGCGAACGGTAACCGTGCGGCAAGCGAGTTGATCGTGTCGCTCGCCCCAACCGTTATGCTTTGCAAGCGATAAGGCTTGAGACCGCTCGCCTCGGATTGAGACAGCGTTCGAAAGCTGAACGTGGTGCGGCGGAGGTCGGCGTTCAGCCTATCGGTTAAAGCCGGCGGGGTGAGAAAGCGGAACCGGTAGATCGACCCGTTAGCGAACTGGATGGCGATCATGCGCAGATTTGCGCGGCCGTTCTGCGTGTCAACCGTGGTTTGCCCTGTCGCCCCGGCCATGCCGTTGATCATCAGTCGCTCGACGCCTTTGAGCGCTACGCCACTGGCCCAAATCTGGGTCAGATAGGTAAGAACATCCGGATGGGTGTTGGGCCCAGCGCTGTCGAACACGATCGCTGCTTTGTCCGGGTGGAGCGCGATAACGCGCTCGCTAGTATTAAATAGACGGAAGTTGGGCGGCACCTCAAAGCCAAACCGAAGCCCTGGATGCATGAAGCGCCGGCCGCGGACCAGTCCCTGCTCGGGGTCGTCGCCGAACAGCATGCCGTTGATCCGATCGAGAAAGATATCGCGGCGCAGCGGCCGGCCCGACGGACCGCCGCCGGCGGCGGCGATGGCGCGTTGCACGCGTTCAGGCGTGTTGGGGTGGGTCGTGAGGAAATCCGATTGGCGATCTCTGGCGTCGCGCTGGGCGAGCCGATCCTGCAACTCCTTTTCGCGGCCGAGATTTTGCAGAAACTGGGCCTCAGCGACCGGATCGTAACCCGTGCGATTGAGATAGCGGATACCGAGTGTATCGGCTTCGAACTCCTGCGCGCGCGAGAAACTCAGCAGATAGAGTTGACCACCGACCTCCAGTAAGTTGCCGACCTCGCGGCTGCCGATGAGCGCACTCAGCAAGGTCGCGCCGATCTGCGTCGCGGCGGCGCGGCTATAGCGCTGTGCCGTGTGACGGGCGATGACGTGGCCTATTTCATGGGCCACCACCCCAGCGAGTTCGGCTTCAGAATTAGCCAGCGCAATCAATCCTCGGGTGACGTATACGTAGCCGCCAGGAAGCGCGAACGCGTTAACATTCGGCGTATTGAGGACCGTAAACGTGAAGGGCGTCTTGGCGCCTTCGGAATTGGCCGCCAGGCGGCCGCCGATCTCAGCGACGTAGGCCCCGATTTTGGGATCATCGTACACGCCGCCATAGCGGACGATGATTTTGGAGTGCTCCTGAGCACCAATCCGCGCCTCTTCCGATTCCGACATGAACAGCGTGAAATCCTGCTGCCCCGTGGCGGGATTAGGGGTGCACGAAGGCGCCGATGCTAGCAATATGAACGCAAAGAGGATGTCGCCGATCCGGCCGACGATATCGGACCCACGCGTAGGCATTTGGATACCCATCGTCCTATGCATGTTGCACTGGCGTCTCATTCATCTTCATCGAGGATCTCAATTTGCTCGGGGTGCGTGACGTCGATCATCGAACCATTGTAGCTCTTGAGCCAGCCGCGTACCCGAATCCGCTGCCCCTTGTAGGACATCGGATCAACGCCGCTCTTTCGGAACCGCCGGCGATCTTTGGGTGCAATCGAAATCGTAAAATCGCGGCGCCAATCGGCTCCGAAATTGAGATAGGTACGGTTGCGCACAGTGGCAACGTCGATCACCCGTCCCTCTACCAGTTGAAAGCTGCCGACAAAGCTCGGCGGCGCCGCCAATGGGCGGATCGCGTAGTAGCCCAGTCGCCAGATGCCGCGCGAGACGAGCTTCGCGCTCGAGCGCAAGCATCTCTTCGACGCAACGCCGGTTGTCGCGGAAGCTATAGACCCGGGCCAACCCGCGGCGCAGCAACTCACCCTGGATCCAGGTGCCAGCTTCGTCATGGAGATGGGCCAGCGCTCGGTCGTAGCGATCACGACGCGACCCGCCATAAGAGAGGGTCAGCGATTGCCCCCTCGTCAGCGTGGCAAGTTCGTTTTTAGCCTCTTCCGCCAGCGGCCAGGATTTGAAGTCTTTGCGGCCGAGCGGCAGTTTGGGCGCCTGGATGCCCACCAATCGAACCCGCGTACCGTCATCGATGAAGAGGGTATCGCCGTCAACGATCTCGGTGACGGTGCCGACCCCATCGTTCGTCAATTGGCATGGTTCAGCATCGGCCTGCGGCGGCGCTACCGCTAGACCCGCCGCAACAATCGACCACCTCACTGTGCGCAGGAGCTGAACTCTCATGGTGGATCGAACATATCACGATGGGTTCGCCTACGGGGCCCTGGGGCGCCTTGCGCTTGGTCCCGGGCTTGGTTCTATCAGCGACTTTCCACTAGACTCGCGGCGCCCAAAGCACCGGCCCTAAAGGCCGGCTCAGAGAGGAGGCACCAATGCGACCGATTGCCTGGATGCGCGACACCGTTCTCGTAATCGCCTTGCGCGCGGCGGTGTTTGCTGCAGCGCTGCTGATTTGGGCGCAACCTGCGACGGCCGACGATCCCGACTTCCTCACCCTCGGGCTCGGCTATTTCGATTACGACGACGATGACGATGCCGCTGAGTTCCGCCTCGAATATCGCTCGGACTGGGATCGCTGGTTTGTGCGTCCGTTCTCGGGCTTGCTGGTAAATACTGATTCCGGGCTCTACGGCTATGGCGGGATTCTGCTCGATGTGTTCTGGGGCAAGAGCATCGTGACTACCCCGAGTTTTGCAGTCGGTTACTTCAGCGACGGCAACGGCAAGGATCTGGGTGCCTCGATCGAGTTCCAATCGCGCTTGGAGATCGCCTATCGCTTCACCAACCGCTCGCGCTTCGGCCTCGCCATCAGCCACATTTCCAACGCCGGCATCGAAGACCGCAACCCCGGCGCCAACAGCATCTCCGCCTACTACTCGGTCCCCTTCGACAAGATACTCGGACGCTAGAAACCAACTCAACTCAGCCAGTATTAGGGTGAAACGGTGCCGCCCATCAGTTCGGTCGCTATGATCGCGAACCAGCTGATTA
>CAUZWH010000188.1:0-6205 GCA_963583675.1 Alphaproteobacteria bacterium | reverse complement strand
TTTCGGCCTCGATGACGGACGCGGTGACGGCGCGCGGTGGCAGGTCGCTGCCATCCACTCGGCGAACGCCAAGCTGTTGCCACTGTGGCAGCGGTTTTGAGGTTTTTAGCCCAAAATCCGAGCGTGCAAATCCTTTAGGGACACTGACCGCTCGCCCCCAAGTGAGGTCGTCGCGCCAACCCGAACGAGCCAGATAATTGGCGGCCGAGCCAAACACATCAGCCGGCGTTGTCCAGATATCGATGCGGCCATCACCATCGTGATCGGTCGCAAAACTGACGAACGACGAGGGCATGAACTGGGGTTGCCCCATCGCACCGGCCCATGAACCGGTCATTCGATCGACACTAATGTGCCCCTGATCGAGGATCGTGAGCGCATGAAATAGTTGTGATCGGAAAAAGCTACTACGCCGACCGTCAAAAGCGAGCGTGGCAAGTGCCGGGACCACCTTGAACCCCCCTGTCAGGCGTCCAAAGTCACTTTCTATCCCCCACAGCGCGACAATAAAACGCGCCTGCACACCGTGCTTTTGGGCTACAGCGTCGAGCAACACCTGGTGCTTTTCAATCAATGCGCGGCCCTTGCGGACCCGTTTTTCTGGAACCACGCGCGACATATATTCTTGAAACGTCAGCGTGAACTCAGGCTGCTTGCGGTCCAACTCGATAACGCGTGGAATCTGCACCACGCCGGTCAGGGCTTCGTCGACGGTCGTTTTCTTGATTCCGCGATCCAGCGCTTCGCTGCGGACGCCCTCGAGCCAGCGGCCAAAATCCTCGCCCGCGCCTGAAGCCGAATTCGATACTGCCACGTTGCCTAGAACGACGGCGGCGGCAAGGACCGGAGCTAGGCGGTTTCGATAGGAATTGCGCGCTGCAAACATCTATTGTCGCTATGCCACGACTGCTCGGTCTACGCAAGCCATAGCTTTAACTCATTCCTTGCGCCGGGAGTAACGCTGACGTGCGACCAAGTATTCGGTAGGCAAATAGTCCGATCCACTCGTGAACTGCGAGGTCGAGGCTGCGCAACCGTTGCCCCACGTTCAAACTCAGATTGAAGCCGCTCCGACCCGATGTGCGATACCCCGCTGGGTAAGCCGTCACCTTCCATCCGGCCTGCCGAAAACACCCGACCGCGCGCGGCATGTGGAACGCCGAGGTAACAAGAAGCCAGCGCTCGCTCGCGACCGGCCGCACTAGGTCGTGCGTAAATATGGCGTTCTCAAAAGTATTGCGCGAGCGCGCCTCGAAAATCACACGCTCGTCGGCAAAGCCAATGTCTGCGAACACGCGCTTGACCACATCGGCTTCGCGCAATCGGCCCGGACGCATCGATCCCGAACCGCCCGCAAAAATTAGCCGCGCATTGGGGTATCGCCGCGCCAGCATTACGAAAGCGACGAGCCGTTCGCTGTTTTCGTTAAGCGCCGGCTGGCCCCACCGTTCGGTCAGGCCGGGACTGGTTGCGCCGCCGAGGAGAATGATCCCGTCTACTGATTTCTCTATATCGCCAGGGACGGCGAATCGTGTTTCCAAAGGTACGTATAACCAGTTACCAACCGGGAGAGTAGCGGCCATGACAAGCACGAGCGTCGCTACCGTGGCTAAACGACGCCCTAATACACGCCAGCGCGTCCAACTCAACGCCATGCCAACAACCAAGATCACGACGATTAGATTGCTCGGCTGCACGAGCGCCCATAGAACTTTTGAGGCTATGAAAGTCATCGCGCGGAGATAGCCTCACGCGCGTCCTATGACAATGGCCTTTCGTTCAGTAGCCAAGCTGGTGGTAGACGACTTTTGCGATTTTCAGGAGTTGGTCGCGGGTCAACTCTCCAGCGACCGCATAGCCAAGAGCGTCGCTCATCCAATAGAAGACGCCAACATTCTCTCTGACCATGTAGCGAAACGCCGTGGTCGACTCGCTCTCACGGCGGGCTCGAACGTAAAGCGTAATACGGTTTCCAGGCTTGTTCTCGTACATGCAATAGGCCGCCGACGCGTCCGCGCTTGTGACCAAACGCCCGCCAACCAAACTATAGCCAATATTTATCAGCGACGGCGCAATGAGTTTGGCGCCCACCCGCTTAGATAGCCATTTGACAAGGTGAGCTTCTTCGGCAGCGTCGACTTCGACTGGATGGCGCACTTCTGGCGTGAACACGGCGTGCGCGGTTACCGCCTGTGTTGCGATGGCGACCCGCGCCGCGGCACCGCTTTCGACGATCGCGTGGCCCCACCAGCCGCCCGCGCCGCCGATCACAATCAGAAAAATAGCAGCGGCCGCGCGCATCAGCGTAGCTTGCCATGGTGAGCCCCGGTAGCTCGACATCCCAAGTGGTATCGGTTCGTCCAGGGTCGCGTCATAGAGCCGGTGGAAAGCCGCGTTCTGCACCGAATAATCCCGTACCGTGTCCGCAGCGTCCTCATGCTCGACGAGATAGGCTTCAACTTCGCGGCGCCGGTCCTCGCCGAGCGCACCGTCGACATAGGCGTGGAGGTCGTCCTCGCTGATCGGGGCGTTGAGGGTCATTCGCTCGACCGTTCGACGGCGTAGCTGCTAGGATTCGACACTAAATTACGCAACCGTTCGCGACCTCTGGAGAGCCGCGACATAACCGTGCCAAGCGGGATACCGAGAATTTTGGCCGCCTTGGCGTAGGTATGTTCTTCGAGACCAACCAGCAGTACCACCGCCCGTTGTTCTTCGGGTAACTGCCGCAAGGCCTCCCCGACCTGTCGAAGTTCGGTCGCCTTCTCCTGGGCAGGGCCGATTTGTGCATCGCTGCCCCACTCTTCCAGAGGGACGACCCTCGGGCGGTATTTGGCGCGGCGCACGGTATTGGCGTAGCAATTGTGCATGATCGTGAACATCCACGCGCGCATGTTGCTGCCGGGACGCCACAAGTGAAATCGGCTCCATGCTCTCTCCAGGCTGTCTTGAACCAGATCGTCGGCGAGCGCCGCATCACCGGTTAACGCACGCGCATAGCGGCGGAGCTTCGGTATCTGCTCAATAATGAGCTGTGCCTTGTCCTGCACAATATCTTCCCACCGCGATTCGACAGATCGCCTTGATTACGGATCCCGATTTCAGAATTATTCGGAGTATCGCTACCTCAAGCACGAACACGCCATCGCAGTTTACACCGGTGAGAACACGTCGTTTCGATTTTTATTCCCAACTCGACCCTTGTTATTACTTTAAGAAACATTATTAAAACTTTATAAATAAATAGAAATACAAGAGAGGGCAGCTATGTCAAACGCGATGCTTTCTGGACTGAGAGTGATCGAAGGATCGGCTTTTGTCGCGGCACCGCTGGCCGGTATGACTCTCGCGCAGCAAGGCGCTGACATTATCCGTTTCGATCCGATTGGTGGCGGTTTGGACTATACGCGGTGGCCGGTCGCGGCCGATGGGACCAGCCTTTATTGGCAGGGCCTCAACAAGGGCAAGCGGTCTATTGCCGTCGACATCCGCAGCCCAGCAGGTCGCGAGCTCGTCACCGAATTGATCTGCGCGCCCGGCGATGAAGCTGGAATTTTCCTGACAAACTTTCCGGCATCCGGCTGGCTTGACTACGCCGTGTTGTCAAACCGGCGCGCGGATCTGATCATGATGAATATCACTGGCAACGCAGATGGCGGGTCGGAAGTTGACTACACCGTCAACCCGTCAACCGGCCTCCCTTACCTCACCGGCGCACACGGCGCTGCGGCTCCAGTCAACCACGTCCTCCCGGCATGGGACTTGATTACCGGCAGCCAGGCGGCGGTTGCGGTGCTTGCCGCCGAACGTCGGCGGCGGTTGTCGGGCGAGGGACAGTATGTCCGGCTGGCCCTCTCCGACGTTGCTTTTGCGACGATGGGACACCTGGGATTTATCGCCGAGGAGCAAGTTAACGGTGAACACCGCACCGCGATTGGCAATGAGCTCTATGGTGCGTTCGGCAGCGATTTCGTCAGCAAAGACGGCGTTCGCATCATGATTGTTGCCATCACCAAGCGGATGTGGCGCGCGGTCGTCGAGGCGACCGGTTTGGGCGCGCAGTTCGATCAACTTGCCCAAGGGCGGAATTTGGACCTCGACCAAGAAGGCGATCGCTACCGCCTAAGCACTGAGTTGCGGAGCCTGCTTGGGGCTTGGTGCGGCGAGCGTCACGTTGATGACATCAAAACCGCCTTCGACGGTGCCGGGGTGTTGTGGAGCCGTTATCAAAGCGTTGCCGAGGCGTTGGCAGACGATCCCCGTTGCTCAACCGCTAATGCGATGTTCGCCGAAATCGAGCAGCCGGGTATCGGCCGCTATTTAACGCCGGGGTCGCCGATTGAGTTCTCGGCTGCCGAACGCTTGGCGCCACGGCGTGCGCCGCTTCTGGGCGAACACACCGAGGAAGTTTTGGCCGAGGTCTTGGGCCTAGGCCAAATCGAAATCGGCCGGCTCCACGATGAAGGGATCGTCGCCAGCCCCTAAGCGTCAGCCGTGTGGACCGGTCTCGACGTTGGCTTAGGCGGCGCGTAGTTTGTCGGAGAACCAGTCGTTGCGGTCTTCTTCAAACAATTGTGTCAGGTGGTTGATGACGACGCGGATCCGGGCGCTGCGATTCGTTTCTTCATGTGAGACCAGCCAGATCTCGGCTTCGCAGTCCAAGTCGACCCGCAAGCGGACAAATTCGGGTACGACTTCCTCGGTGTAGCCCGGCAACAGCCCAATTCCCATGCCGATGCGAATGGCTGAAACGATGGCGCTTGTGCTGTTCGAGCGAAACGCAACGGCAGGATGCTTACTGACTAAATCCGACCATGCCGACCAGGAGGGGTTCAGATTCAATGACGTGTGATCGACGAGCCGGTGACGGAACAGATCTTCGTAAGTTTGTGGTTCGCCGGAGAATTGAATATATCGTTGCGCCGCAAATAGATAGAGCTTCAGGACGCCGACCTTCTTTGCCACCAGACGAGGCTCGTCCGGCCTCACGTAGCGGATTGCCACGTCCGCTTCGCGCATGCCGAGATCGACGACGCGATCCTTGCATACTGTTTCGATCAGAATGGCGGGGTGCTCGCGTTGGAAAGTGACCATACGTGGGGCCAGCCAGTAGGTCGCAAGTCCTTCGGTCGAAGAGATCTTCACGACGCCCGTTAGTTCGTCGTCGAGCCCGCTGATATGCCGCTCAATATGGGCCGCCGAGGACTCCATGTCTGCCGCCTCGGTAAACATGATTTCCCCCGCGGGAGTCAGCCGCATGCCATGGGAATAACGATCGAACAGCTTAGCGTTGAGCGAGTCTTCAAGGCGCTGGATTCGCCGCCCGACCGTCGATTGGTGCGTAGCGAGCGCGCCGCCTTGGAGAAACTCCCGGTGTGGGCGACGGCGAGGAAGAACTGAATATCCTGCCAGTCGTTGAGTTCGTTATGGGCCGTGCGTTTTTGCATCTTGTTTATGCGCGTTCAGGGAATACCCCAAATCACCCCATCCTATTAGCTTAGAAATACCACGTATTCGCGCTCGACATAAGGTCGGCAGCTAGCCGGGGGTTGGTCAAAGGTTGGCCAGAGGCTGGTAGGGTCGCAAGAGGCTGAAATGAACGTTCCGACTAGGTCATCCGTCTCCAGCTATGTACGCAGCCCGTCGGCACGCTTGGCCGCTTTGATCGGCGGCCTCATATACATCTCCTACGCCGCCGGCTTCGAGGCGTGGCGCTCTTTGTGGGGATCGCCCTCCCCTCCTACTCCCGTTTGAGCAATCGCATCGAGCAGCGAGCGAACTACCTCCTGGCTCTGGTTACGGTCGGCCGTGTAGCGCGGTTCTTACCCCAACTTTTGTTCAACACGGCAGCTTTCGGCGTGCTTTTACTCGGCGGGGTTGTTGGCGGCAGCAATCTGTCGGGTGTCGGCGGCCTGCTCGGGGCGGCAGCGATTGCAATGATGGCGTCGCAAGGCGCCCAATACGTCGCGATATTTTTGTTCAATCGGAACTTCGGCGACCTCAATCGCAATGTGATGGTCGCGTTGTCGCTGAACACCGTCGTCACCGCATTAGCCATTATTGGATTTGAGTTTGTGCGCTGGATCTTTTTGGTTGGTGAGATCGGGCTCGGCATCTTGGTGTTTGGCAGCGGTTTGTTGTCCGATTTGCGCGCTTTTTTGTTTCCTCAGCGTGGTATTGGCGTCTTCTTCGGCACCTTCAATCC
>CAUZWH010000187.1:0-6286 GCA_963583675.1 Alphaproteobacteria bacterium | reverse complement strand
GGCCAACGCGACGGCGTTCTTTCAGCTCGATTGAACCGCGCCCCCAATCAATTGGAGAATCAATCAAAGATGTAGGCAGCCTGACTGAGACTGCCGAACATGAACTTGGCGTGGCATTGCCGGCCGCGTGGGTCTTCAGCGGCGCCGATCGCGGTGAACAACGGCAGAAAGTGGTCGTCGCGGGGATTCACCGTGATCGCATGCGGCGCCTGCTGCAGGTAATCGACCAGCGCGTCGACATCGCCGCTGGCGATCCGCGCCGCCACCCAATCATCGAAGGCTGAGGCCCACTCCGGGGTCGGCGGGATTGGGTTTCCGCTGCGCATATGGGCCAGCGCGTCGCCGAGATTGTGGGTGATGTTGCCGGACCCGAGGATGAGAATGCCATCTTCGCGTGGCGGCGCCAGCGCTTTGCCGATCTCGACATGATGCGCGGGCCCCAGCTCCGGTTGGATCGCCACCTGCGCGACCGGGATGTCGGCCGCGGGATACATCAATGCCAGAGGAACCCAGGTTCCATGATCGAGGCCCTGCCCAGGCTCGCACGCGCAGGCGAGACCTGCCGCGGTTAGCGCGCTGGCTGCTTGCACGGCGACGTCGCGGGCACCAGGTGCGGGATAGCTTATTTCGTAGAGCGCATCGGGAAATCCGTAAAAATCGCAGATGGTTTGCGGATTTACGGCGGTGCTAACCGCGGGTGCGGCGGTCTCCCAATGCGCCGATATACATAAAATGGCGCGCGGTTTATCCAGCTCGCGGCTGAGTTGCGCGAGAAATGCTGCGGTTGGGCCGCCGTCCACCACCGTCGTCGGTGGTCCATGACTAATAAAGACGCTCGGCATACTCGCCATGATTTCCATCCACCCGGTAAAGACAGAACGATGCTGTCCCGCGAATTCCGAGATAGCATCCGAATTTAACTTTATCTAATAACATTAATATAGAAAGATATCTTATTGATAATAATATATTAATCTTTTCCTAACTCCGTCATTTGCTCAAACAATGCGTGACGCTATGATGCAACGCCTTCGACGGTCTGACCCAGGAGAATAATGACCGAGCCCGACGAAATCGCCGTTCTCGCCGACAGGATTCGCACGGCGTATGAAACGGGTGTTCCCTGCGAGCCGCTGCGTGATCAGCTCGCGGAAGGAGATCTCGACGCGGCCTACGCGATCCAGGAAGCCAACACATGGCACTGGCTGTCGTCGGACCGGCGCCTGGTGGGGCGCAAGATCGGCATCACGTCGAAGGCGGTGCAGGTTCAACTCGGCGTCGATCAACCGGATTTCGGCATGCTGTTCGCGGATATGGCCATTCCGGACGGTGAGGAAATCCCGGCCGGCGCGGTTTTGCAGCCGCGGATTGAAGGCGAGGTCGCCTTCGTCCTCGAGCGCGACCTCGACCACGCGCAACCGACAATCGCCGACGTCTCGAACGCGATCAGCTATGCCACCGCGGCCATCGAGGTGGTGGGCAGCCGCATTGCCGACTGGAATATCAACATACAAGACACAATTGCCGATAATGCGTCCTCCGGCCTGTTCGTTCTCGGCAATGAGCGCCATTCCCTGGACGACTTCGACAGCCGGCTGTGCGGGATGGTGGTCGAACACCGGGGCGAACCCATCAGCACCGGCGCGGGCGCCGCGTGTTTGGGCAATCCCCTGAATGCCGTGATCTGGTTGGCCCGGGTGATGGTCGCGCGCGGACGGCCGCTGCGGGCGGGTGACATCATCATGTCGGGTGCGCTCGGCCCCATGGTCCCGGTGACAACGGGCGACGTTTATGAGGTTCGCATTTCCGGATTGGGGTCGGTGCGCGCGGCCTTCGCCGTCAACTAGAGATCACAGATGGACATCTTAAAAGCTGCCACCGCGCTTAATCAGGCAACTTCCAGCACGACGGCGATCGGGCAATTATCTGCCGAGCAGCATTTCGACGTCGATACCGCTTATCGCATTCAGGCAGCCGGTGTTGCCCAGCGCCTCGATCGTGGCGAGAAGCGCTCCGGCGCCAAGATGGGGCTCACGAGCCGCGCCAAAGCCGCACAAATGGGCGTGGATGACGTTATTTACGGACGGCTGACCGATGCGATGCTGGTCGAAGACGGTGGTAAAACCGCGCTAGAGGCCTTTATCCATCCACGGGTGGAGCCGGAGATTGCCTTTCTCTTGAAGGCGCCGTTATCGGGCAATGTCAGTCCGGCGCAGGCGTATAGCGCGGTTGAAGCGATCGCCCCGGCGCTTGAGATCATTGATTCGCGCTACACCAACTTCATGTTCTCGCTCGACGATGTGGTCGCCGACAACTGCTCTGCCGCCGGGTATGTGGTCGGCCCCTGGTGCCGGGCCGACATCGACGTCGCCAATCTAGGTATGATCCTCGAATTCAATGGCCGCCCGGTTCAGATCGGCTCGTCCGCGGCGATCCTCGGACACCCGATGCGCTCGCTCGCAGCGGCCGCGCGCCTCGCTCTAGCCAGCGGCGAGCAGCTTGAGGCCGGCTGGATCGTGCTTGCCGGCGGCGCCACGGCAGCCGAAGGATTGGGTGCTGGGACAGCGGTCCGGCTGTGCGTCGAGAAGCTCGGCCAAGTCGGGTTTAACATTTAGCCAAAATCAGCAGCCGCCATAGCGTGGCGCGCCGCCATCGGCGGGGCCGCTGCCATGGTAGAGCTGTGAAACCTTGGCCCAATACGCGGCCGTCTGGCACATCGGGCAGGGCTGAAACGTTAAATACATCACGCAGCCGCTGAGATCGCGGGTACCCAGCCGGCGCGAGGCGTCGCGGATCGCTACTGTTCGTTTACGTGAAAGTTTCCCGAGCCTATGCGAATCAGCGCGTCTGCTTCGTTGAAGGCAACGCCAACAGGATCTTTGCCGGCCATTACAGCGTCGATCTGCTTTAGCGTCATCTTTCGCAACATTAATGACGCCCTTGTCGCTGCCGAAGAGATGCTCCTCCGAGTGTAGGGTGACCGGACCCTGACTCCCCTGCGCCTCGAAATCTCCGGGATAATCCTGGTGTTCGGCTTCCCACATCTGACTCTAGGTCTTGCCGTCCGGTGTCATCACCACGGCGTCAAATTCCACCAGCCGCTCCGGTCCGGCGGTTGCACCGAAATATTCAAAGCTCGTGTCATCAACCGGTGTTACCCACGAAATTCTTCGGCCACGCCCTTCCTCGATATTCATAGGGAATAGCGCCTTAAGGTTGGAAAGAACGAGCTCTTCCACTTGGTCGACCAGCACGCCGTCATGGGCGTGGATGGCGTGGTTGAGGATGCTTGTTTTGGTCGCATCGAATTCGATGCGCGGGCGGTTTGTGTAGGCCTCGCCAAATTGGGGGAAGTCGCTGAAAGTCGAATGCAAAATCCAGACGTGAAAGGGATCGACGCCGTTTTCGAAGGTTTGGCACCAGTTGTACGGGACCGACGTTTCGCCCGGCGCGGCCGCAGCATCGGCGTAACCCGACATGCCCGGCCCGCCGTGCGGGAAGACACTGTAGCCCGGCGGTAAATCCTCGAAAATGTAGATGCGTGGCAGCACTGGCATTCTGTCGGGCGGACCAAGGTAGGCGAATACGAGCCCATAGCGCTCCTGCACCGGGTACCAAGGCTGGCGAATATGGGCGCGTTCGCGGCCACCGTCTTCCTCGCATGGCTGTTCGACGCACCGGCCCTCCGTATCGAAGAGCCAGCCATGGTAGCAGCAGCGGATGCCGCGTTCCTCCGTCTTGCCATAGAACAGGTTTGTGCCGCGATGACAGCAGCGTGGATAGAGCAGCCCAGGCCGTCCTTTGCCGTCGCGGAAAAGAATGAGATCTTCAGCCAGCACCCGCACCTTTTGCGGGTGGTGGCCAACGTCGCTGGCAAACGCGATCGGATGCCAATAACGACGAAGATATTCGCCGCCAGGGGTGCCCCCGCCCACTTCGGTAAGCGTCGCATTATGCTGGCCCGGAGCGCGCCCGTAGGCTGTGCCTTCATTGGCAGGCCTATTTCCAACAGGACGGTTCAACTCTTGTGTGGACATTCGAACTCTCCCAGCTGAACGCTTTGGATGGTCGCTACGATGCGAAAGCGACGCCGATCAACACAGAAAAACGACATCGCAAGCTGCAACGCCTAGAACACTTGGCCCTCCGCTTCTCGCGGCCCTAACACGGGGTGGGTGGTGTAGCCGGTGTCGACCAGGTCAATTTCAACGCCGCGCCAATCGATCTCGTCGCCAGAGTATGGCAGATCATGGCGACCGACCGTGGCCCTGGGCACGCACTTTCGAAATCGGCAGGCGCGATATTTGTTGGTGTCGTGACCTCAATTGGCTAGGTTGGGCGTTTTTTCGCGGCCCAAGCTTTGAATATGAGTCGGGAAAAGAGTCGGGTGAAATGAGCTGGTTGGAATGGCAGACCACAACAAAATCTTGATCCGCAACGCGCGGCTCTACGATCATGATGGCGACACCGATCAGCCGTCGGTTGGCGATGTGCTAATCGAGGACGGTCGCATTGCGCAGTTGGCAACGACCATCGACGACGCTGGGGCGCAGGTCATCGATGCGCGCGACAAGCTGCTGATCCCGGGCTTCGTCAACGCGCACTACCACTCGCACGATATTTTGTTGCGCGGCTGCTTCGAAAATCTGCCGACCGAGATGTGGTTCATGTATGCGTTGCCACCGGTCTATCCCCAGCGCAGCGCCAAAGAGGTGCGCGCGCGCACCATGCTGGCCGCGGCAGAAGCCATCCACAATGGGGTTACGACGGTCCAGGATATGCTGACGATCCTGCCGTTCGATAGCGAGCTGCTTGACGTCGCGCTCGAGACCTATGACGCGAGCGGGCTACGGGTCGTCTTCGCGCAGCAGATCGCCGATCTCCGGGCGCTCGACCGCGTGCCCTATTGGCGCGAATGCGTACCGGAGGCATCCCACCACCTGCTCGCCGCAGCCGCCGATTCGGGTACGGTCGCGAGCGATCCGGTCGATGTCGTAACCGAAGAATACCTGGCCCGCCGCGGCCAGCACGATCGCATCACGTGGGCCTTGGGACCGACCAATCCTTTGTTGTGTTCGCCGGACATGATGCGGCGATTGGCGGCATTGTCGGTGGAACACGACCTGCCCGTGTTCATGCATTTCTATCAATCGCGGGCCGAAGCGGTGGCTAGCCGACACCTCATGCAAGACTACGATGGATCTTTGATTCCGCTGCTGGAAGAGGTCGGCCTGCTCAACGAAAGCCTGGCTCTGGCCCATAGTATTTGGACTAGCGACCACGAGATCGTCGCCCTCGCCAAAGCAGAAGCCACGGTTCTGCTCAATCTTGCGTCGAACATGAAATCCAAGGGCGGGGTGCCACCGGTTCGCGATTTCGTCGACGCCGGAGTGCGTTTGGCTCTGGGGTCGGACAATTCAGGCTGCAGCGACTCGCAAAACATGTTCCAGCAGATGAAGCTGTTTACCAGCCTAGCCGCCGTAAGCGAGCCGGAGCCGGGGCCGCCAACGGCGGCGGACGCGATGCGCTATGCAACGCTGGGCGGCGCTCGGGCGATGGGCCTCGAAGGCGAGATCGGCGCCATCCGAGCGGGTATGAAAGCCGATCTGGTGCTACTTGACCTCCACAGCACGTCGTTCACGCCGCTCAACAGCGCGGCGCGCCAGATGGTGTTTACTGAAAGCGGATCAGCGGTCGACACCGTGCTGATCGACGGCCGGGTGGTGATGGAAGACCGCAAGCTAACGACGATCGACGAGCACACGTTGCGCGCGGCGGTCGAGGACGTCATGCCGGGGCTGCGCCGCGATATCGAAATGGTCGCCGCCCGGAACGCCGACATCGCGCCTTTCCTTCTGGCGGCTTACCGCAAGACCTGGGACGACGACGTCGGGATGAATCGCTACCTCGAGCGCAATCAGGTCTCGTAGCTGGAATCGTGATGGACAAAAAACAAACCCCCTCACCCAAACCTCTCCCAGAAGGGGCGAGGGCTTTCATTGTGCGAGTAGCTCGCCCCTTCTGGGAGAGGGTTGGGGCGAGGGGAGGGGAGGACCATGCATGGCGCCGTCTCCCGCGAGAGTCGGAACCTGCTATGACGCCTCCGGCGTAAATGAGTATCGACGATGAAAAGCAACTGGCCACCGCAAAAACATATCGTCTTAACGTCACATCCCAATCGCGAGGGCAAGGCCCCCCCCGCCGTGGTTTGGGGGGCTAAGGACGTACGCGAGCGCGGACCGATCCTAGGCACCCTTACCGAGGGCGCACCGCGCAATGTGATAGG
>CAUZWH010000186.1:0-6296 GCA_963583675.1 Alphaproteobacteria bacterium | reverse complement strand
CTGGCACGTCCTGCACGCCACTGGTACGCACGCCGCTCGACGATCATGGATTGATTGAGCATGCACTTGATGCGGGTGCGCACGGATTGGTTTTTCCGACGATTTCCACGCCCGAGGCGGCTGCGGCGACCGTTACGGCGATGCACTATCCGCCCGATGGCCACCGCGGTTGGGGCCCCTTTTATGCGGCTGCACATTGGGGACTGTCCCCAATCGACTACTACACCGCAGCACGCGAACAATTGCTCAACGTCATCCTGATCGAGCACCACGCCGCTGTGGCCCATCTCGACGAGATTCTCTCCGTTCCCGGCATCGACGTCGCGGCGATCGCACCCGGTGATCTCAGCGTGAGCGTCGGCCGCCCCGGCCAACGTGACCATCCGGAGGTCTTGGAAGTGATTGCCGAAATCGAGCGTAAAGTCCTGGCTAGCAATGTCGCGCTTGGCGGTGTCGCGTTCTCGCCGGCGGAAGCGAACGAAAAGGTAAAGAACGGCTACCGCATGGTGTTTCTTGGCGCCGATGTCACCTTTCTCCAGCGCGCGGTCAGTGCAGCGCTTGAGGGCGTAGACCGCGAGGTCTCTTAGCGGTGCGATTGCCGCGCTTCGTCACGTGGTTCGGTCGGGCACCAAACGATGCCGCGGTCGCGACAGCGATCGTTGCCGAGCAACTGCGCTACCTACGCCGCCAGCTTCCTGGCGATCGGCTGTATCCAAGTTGTCCTGGCCTCGCTCATCGCGGCCGTGACATTCGGCCACGTGCCGATCAGTGGCCTCGTCGTGTGGACACTACTGGCGTGGGCGTTCGGTCTTCGGAGCATGCGCAGTTGGCTCCGCTATCAACATAAGCAAGCGAGCACAGCGCCGAGCGAACGCTATATAGACCGTGCAAATCTATCCGCGTTTGTAGCCGGACTGATTTGGGCGGTGCCTGGCGCTGTGCTGTTCGTGCCAGCCAACCTCCCCCTGCAATTGTTTGTGTTGTTAGTCATCGCAGGAATGGCGGCGGGAACCACAGCCGGTCTGTCGACGCTGCCGCTGGTGTGGTCGGGCTTCGTTGTGCTCTCGCTATTACCGGTGACGATTCAGTTCCTGCTTGTCGGAGAACCGCTCCATCTCATGTTCGGGGCGCTCTCGATGGTAACAGCGGCAACGCTATTCGTGATGGCGCGAGCTAACTATCAGGCATTTGCCGAGGGCATCGCCAATCGCATGCGGCTCGATATGCTGGCTAAGGAAATCGGGGCGACGCGGGAGCAATTGCGAGACGCAATCGAAAGCACCTCGGATGGATTCGTTCTGTTCGACGCGGACGATACGCTGATCATGTGCAACAGCCGCTATCGCGACATATATGCGTCCATCGCTGATGTTATTGAGCCCGGTGTTTCCTTCGAACATATCCTGCGTACGGCCCACGAGCGCGGCCGATTTTCCGACATCGACGATGACCGCGAGAACTGGATCGCCACGCGTCTCGAACGCCACCGAACATCCGGTGAGTTCTTCGATCAGGTTCTGACCGACGGCCGAACCGTCCGGGTAAGCGAGCGATTGACTAAAGATGGCGGCATCGTTGGCATTCATACCGAGATAACCGACCGCGTGAACGCCCAGCAGTCACTGAATGACCAACGCGTATTTTTGCAAAAGGTCGTCGACACGATTCCGGCAATCGTCAACGTCAAAGGTCGGTTTGGACGCTACGTGCTGGCCAACAAGTACCTCGCCGACATCTACGAGATGCCGCGCGCAGACATGCTGGGACAACTTTCCGCGAAGCTCGATCCAGCGCTTGAAGGGCGTTTCCGCGAAGCCGAGGATGAAGCTTTCGCACTGGGACAGACCCGTCCCAACGTCGAGGAGACTCTCGATCTGGGCGCGAACAGGGACGCCTGGCTTACAACCCGTGTCCCCCTCCCGAGCGAGGCCGGCGTTGCCGATTATCTGCTCACCGTCTCGTTTGATATCTCCGAGCGCAAGCGCATCGAGCGCGAGCACCGCGAGAGCGAGACAAGATACCGCGGCCTCGTGGAGTCGGCGCCCGATGCCATTCTCATCAACTGCGACGGCAAATTTACTTTCGTCGATGCCTACGCCCTGCGCCTGTTCGGAGCCGACCAACCAACAGACCTGATCGGAACGACCACGCTCGATCGCGTCCATCCTGATCAGCGCGGCGTCGAGGCAGATAGAATCGCAGGGATTTTGGAGGGCGAGATCGAGATCTCGACTCCTATGGAACAGAAGCTGCTTCGTCTGGACGGGACCTTCATCACCGTCGAAGCCTGGGGCGGCCTGATCATGTGGGAGGGGCGCCCTGCGGTTCAGACCGTCCTTCGCGATGTAACGGAGCGAAAGAAAACAGAGCGGGAGCTGGGCGAGAGCGAGGGGCGTTACCGCTTGCTTGTTGAGCAGTCCCCCGACGCGATCGTCATAAACCAAAACGCCCTTATCGTTTTCGTGAACCGAGCAGTTCTTCGCTTGTTCGGAGCTGACAGCGAGGCGAACCTGAAAGGCCAGCCGGCGGAAGAGTTTGTCCACCCAGATTTCAGGCAGCGTGCACATGAACAAGTCAGCCGTGTGCTTGAGTTGAGCGGCGTATTACCGCTCGCCGAAATCCAATTACTGCGTCTCGACGGAAAAGCGCTCGACGTTGAAATCACAGGCACCAACATTACCTGGGGCGGCCGTCAGGCGGTCCAATTGATGATGCGCGATGTCAGCGAGCGCAAAAGAACCGAGGCGGCGCTGCACTTGACCCAGTTCTCGGTCGATCACGGTGCCGATGCCGTGTTTTGGATCCGCCCCTCGGGCGCAATTGCCTACGCCAACCACTCTGCCTGCGGGTTGCTCGGCTATGGCCACGCCGAACTCATGGACATGTCGATTGATCGTACCCGAAATGTCATTGACGGCGTGGGGGCAATATGTCGACCGAACCCGGCAGGCCGAGTTCCAACTCGTCCACGAGCGCAGAATGAGGACCAAAGTGGGCCATCTGGTGCCAGTCGAGATCTCTCAGAACTATCTCGAATTTGGTGACGACGCCTACATATTTGCCTTCGCGCGCGATATCTCCACGCGCCGAGAGGCCGAAGAGCGCGCCAAACGCCATGAAGCCGATCTCGCCCAGGTCCTGCGGACAACCACGGTGGGCGAAATGGCTTCGGCTCTGGCCGACCAACTTAAGCGGCCGCTTGATTTGATCGCGACGGCCGCTGAGGAATTGCTCGAACGTATTCGTGCGGGATCGGCAGCGCCGAGGAGTTGACCGACATTCTTGAGCGCGCCAGCGAAGATGTTGCCTATGCGTCAGGTGTCGTTAGCAACATCGGCGCATTCGTCCGGTACTCGGCGTCGGCCCCCGAGCTGGTCGATGCTAATGAACTGCTGCGCGATACGTTGGCGCTGGCGACTTCCGAACTCGATGCCGACGATGTGGTCTGCCGATTGGATCTGACAACCAACCTCCCGCGCGCACCGATCGACAAGACCGGGGTCGAACAGGTGATGCTCAATATCGTTAGAAACGGTATCGAAGCTATGGCTAGCATGCGTCCGAGTGAACGATTGCTAGCCATGCGCACCAGTCTGGCCAGCGAACACGAAGTAGAAATCGCCATCACAGATAGCGGACTTGGTCTTTCTTTTGAGGCGCTCGCCAAAATGTTTGATCCGTTTTTCAGCACCAATCCCCACCACCTCGGTATGGGTCTGACAATTTCGCGAACGTTGGTAGAAGCACACCGGGGCCGGTTGTGGGCGACTCAAAACCCCAACGGCGGCGCGACTTTTCGGATCGCCCTACCCATCGAGCTGCTGTGAGGTTTCAAGCCAGCTATTTTTGAGAATGCGTCGATTCGCCGTAACCCCAAACGTCTTATCTATGTAACGAATGCAATAGGAGGGAACGATGGCGCAATACATCATGCTGTTACACCAGGGCGATTTTGACTTTAGCGGGCACTCACCTAAAGACATGCAGGCTGTGGTCGCGAAATATGGTAAATGGCCCCAGGAATTAGGCCAAGCCGGGAAACTTATCGGCGGCGAGAAGCTCGCCGACAATGCGGGTAAAGTGTTGCGTCCCAACGGCGGCGACGTGTCGGTGACCGACGGCCCGTTCAGCGAAACCAAGGAAATGATCGGCGGGTATTTCGTCATCGAAGCAGAGAGCCTCAACGAAGCTGTGGAAATTTCTAAGTCTTGCCCGCATATCGACTACGACGGCCCCATCGAACTGCGCGAAATCGACAAGCACTAGCAACCAGTTTTGTTCGAAGCAGATGTGGGGCGTTGCCGCGATCGGCAGCTCCCCGCCGCTTCGCCAAATCACATGCTTTCGAGGCGGGGGACGACTTGGTTGGCAAGCGTTTCAACGAACTCGAACCGATCCGCTTCATTGCCGCCAACAAAGATCGTCCAGTTAGACATTCCAGCGTCGAAATACGCCTCAAAACGTGCGGCCACGTCGTCGGGCGTGCCCCACAGGCCTGGCGCGCGGGAAATCAGCCAATCATACAGTCCCAACCGCTTCGCCCGCTCCACCAGGATGCGCGGGCGTTCCGGAGTTTTGTAGATTGCGTCGATGTCATGGGTATCTGCGTTCATCTCGCGTAGAGCGTCATGATATTCCTCCGGGATTCCCTTGCCTGCGAGTGTCCCTTCGGTTAGCCACTGCGGCGACCAGCCCAGCGTCGTCTCCTTCGCTTCCTCAATCGATGGCGCGAAAAATACCTGTGCGTTCCACCACACGTCGAATTCGTCCGACTTACGCCCTGCGGCTGCCAGCCCATCGGCGATTGCCCGCTGGGCTCGGGTTATGTCGTCCGCGGCAAAACCGACATAGGCAACCACTCCGTCCGCTACCTCGGCAGCCATTTGCAGCGTCTTGGGCCCGGCGCAGGCGACATAGATGGGGATATCGAGCGGCGGGGACCATTTATCCCATTGGGCGCTGAATGTTTGGCCTTGCCAGTGCGCAGCCTCGCCACGCAGCAGCGCTTTCACCGCGACGATATATTCGCGCAGTTGGGCGACCGGCGCAGGCTTCAGGCCGACGGTCCATAATGCACTGTCGCCGGCGGCGATGCCGAGCACGATGCGCCCCGGTGCGAGGTCGTTGAGCGCGATCAGACCGGCCGCCGTGACCGAGGGGTGCCGTGTTACGGGGTTGGTCACCGCGGTGAAGATCCGCGCCTGTGCGGTGCTGAGTACGCAACAGGTTGCCGAGACGAACATCTCGCGCAGGAATACCGGCGAGTCGGGCACGCCTATCATATCAAAGCCGGCCTCGTCGCAGGCACGCCACCAGCGCTGCGCGTCGTCGAGCGTCCACAGATGGGGCTGATATAGTCCGAATTTGAAGCGCTTTGCCATTAACTCCCCCTGGGGCATTGAGTACAAGCATATGCAAGATTGCCCGATTAGCGAACCCGTCGATCATCTATTTCGTCACCAGGCTGGTCGGCGCGGAAAATCCCGATCTTGCGGAAGACGTTACCCAGGAAGCCCTGATCAAAACGCTGCGAAATTGGACCATACGGGGGGTTCCCGACGATCCCGCGGCCTGGTTGTATCGTGTCGCACGCAATGCCGCGCTCGATGCGCTGCGACGTCGTACAACGGTTCGCACCCACGAACCCGAGATCGTCGACCTGTTTGAAGCCCGCCTCGACGATGCGTGCGAACACTATTTCTCCGGTGAAATTGTCGATGATCAGCTACGCATGATGTTTACGAGTTGCCACACCTCGATCCTGCCCGACGCGCGAATTGCGCTCACACTGAAAACAGTCGGTGGATTCAGCGTCGAAGAGATCGCGGGCGCATTTCTCGCTCGGCCGACCACAATCGCCCAGCGCCTGGTGCGGGCTAAGAGCACTATCCGCAAGCTCGAGATTCCCTTCGCGGTCCCCGGACCAAACGAACTTACCGAGCGTCTCGGGTCCGTTCTCGGTGTTTTCTATCTGATGTTCAACGAGGGTTACCACGCGCAGCGGGGCGAAAATCTGGTGCGGGAAGATCTCTGTATCGAAGCCACGCGGCTCGCGGAACTGGTCGCCGATCACGCGGTGACGGGGGTGCCGCAATCGCACGCACTGGTGGCGCTCATGCGGCTGCAAGGGTCACGCTTGGCATCACGCATCGACGGCAATGGCGACTTGCTGCTGCTGGCGGATCAGGATCGAACGACGTGGAACGTCGAATGGATTGAGCGGGGCTTGCGCTATCTCGAAGCCGCCGCGGACGGGGATCATCTGACGAGCTATCACTTGGAAGCGGGTATTGCCG
>CAUZWH010000185.1:0-6298 GCA_963583675.1 Alphaproteobacteria bacterium | reverse complement strand
CGATCAGCCTCACCCATCGGTGGCTCAACCCAGTGGGCGCAGCGGATTTCGACGGCGACGGTCGGGTCGAGATTGCTGTTGTTCGCACGCCCCACATCGGCGGCATCCTCATGTTTTACAGACTAGACGGCGGCAAGTTAGTCGAAATTGCACGCTATCGCGGATTCTCTAACCACCGGATGGGCTCGCGCAATTTACGGCTATCTGCAATCTCCGACTTTGATGGCTATGGCCTTCCTGATATCGCGGTGCCCACGGCCGACCGTCGCGCTCTGCGCTACTGAGTTTTGCCCGCGGTCAAATGACCGAAATCCGCCGCATCGAAAACACCCAAGGTGAGATCACGACTAATGTCGTTGCCTATGACCTCACGCGCAATGGACGGCTCGATCTGATCTACGGATCGACGAGCGGATATCTAACTGTGGTTTTCAATCGTTAATTTTGGCACATCACCACCTACGACATTGTGATGGGCACGAGCGATTTCGATCTTGAGATTAAGTTCGTATTTTGCATTTAGTTGGTGAGCATGGACCTGCCTACAGCCCCTTCCTACGGCTTCTGGACAACGGCGTTCGCGTTTCTTTTCACGGCGATCCTCGTCGGCGCGCAACCGGTCGGCGCAGCGCCGAAGGCCGAACTCTGGGCCAAGTGGCAAGCGCATGACCCCAACGAACGGGCGACGATCGATCATCGCGAGTGGGGCCGTTTCCTCTCAGCACATGTCGAAGTCGGTGCCGACGGCGTAAACCGGATTCGCTACGGAGAGATCGCCACCAGCGACCGGCCAGTGCTCGACAACTACATCAGCAGCCTGGCGATGGTGCGGATAAGCAGGTTCGCCAGGGCCACCCAGATGGCATATTGGATCAACCTCTACAACGCGCTCACCGAAAGAACCGTCATCGATCACTATCCGGTAGCAACCATTCTCGACATCGACATTTCACCGGGCCTTTTTTCGAACGGCCCGAGGGGTAAAAAGCTCGTCGTGGTCGAGAGCGAACAACTCAGTCTTGACGACATCGAGCACCAGATACTTCGACCGATCTGGAAAGATGCCCGCATCCACTACGTCGTAAATTGCGCTTCTATCGGTTGCCCGAACCTTGCTTCGCGAGCTTATTCCGCCGATCGGCTCGAAGAGATGCTCGTCGCCGCGGCACGCGACTATGTGAACCACCCCTGGCGTGGCATTCGATGATGATCGTGTCGTCGGATCAAAACTGTATGATTGGTATAAGGCAAACTTCGGGCGTAGCGACCGTGGCGTAATCAACCACCTCCGACAATTCGCCAACCCAGCACTAATAAAGCGTCTCGCCTCGGCCAATCGGATCGACACCCACCGATATGATTGGGCTCTAAACGACACTGCCAGCCCGCCCAGCAAAAAAATGGATATGGAAGATCAACGCCAGTCGCGCTAAACCATTTGTTTCAACGAAACCAACAACGACCCAAGTCATCATCCAAATGGGCGAACGTCTCAACGACAAGGTCGCCATTGTCACTGGCGCTGGATCCATCGGTCCTGGCTGGGGCAACGGCAAAGCTGTGGCCGTTCTGTTCGCGCGCGAGGGCGCAAAGATCATCGCCGCCGATATCAATGAGGACGCCGCCAGCGAAACCAAGGACATCATCGAGCATGAAGGCGGCGAATGCCTTGCGGTCGCAACCGATGTGAGCCAGGCGGACCAAGTCGCCGGTATGGTCGCACAATGCATCGCGCAATACGGGTCCGTCGACGTTCTCCATAACAACGTCGGGATCGCCGAGGTCGGCGGCCCGGTTGAGCTATCCGAGGCGGCCTGGGATCGCGTGGATAAAGTGAACCTGAAGTCGATGTTTCTCACCTGCAAGTATGTTTTGCCGTATTTCATCGATCAGGGACATGGCGCGATCGTCAATGTCGCGTCGATCGCAGGAATTCGTTGGATGGGCGTGCCCTATGTCGCCTACTCGGCGACCAAGGCAGGTGTGCTTGGCTTAACCCGATCGATCGCGATGCAATATGCGGCGCAGGGAATTCGCTGCAACGCAATCCTCCCGGGCTTGATGGATACACCCATGGTCGAACATTCGCTCCAGGGCGCCTACGCGGACGGTGACGTTCAGGAAATGAAAGATATCCGTCACGCCCAGTGTCCGATGGGACATATGGGCGATGCGTGGGATGTCGCATATGCGGCACTCTACCTTGCGTCCGACAATGCTAAATACGTTACTGCCGCTGAACTCGTCGTCGACGGCGGCGTAAGCGCCAGCAGCGCTTAGGCGCTTTTTCCCAAACACTAAAGATCCATTCTATGCCGCTGACCACGCCTGCACCGCACGATACCCATCCCCGCCAGCGGATATCAGTTGCCGGGACCGAGATCTCGTATATTGAGACAGGAAATTTTAGCGGCTACGAAATCGTTTTCCTGCACGGGAACCCGACCTCGTCATACCTATGGCGAAACGTTATCCCGCATGTCGGCCAACTCGGCCGGTGCTACGCCCCGGATCTGATGGGCATGGGTGATTCTGGACCGACGCCCACCGGTTCCTACCGCTTTGTCGACCATTCGGTGACCCTCGATGTCTGGTTCAATGCCCTCGACCTAAAGCGGGTCATCCTGGTCGTACACGATTGGGGAGGGGCGCTGGGATTCTATTGGGCGCAAAGAAACCGGGATCGTCTTGCCGGGATCGTGTACATGGAAACAATCGTGAAGCCGCTGGTTTGGGCGGATTGGCCAGAGTCTTCGCGCAAGGTATTCGAGGGCTTCCGTGCACCGGTTGGGGAACAACTGGTTCTTGAGAAGAACATATTCGTCGACCGGGTACTGCCGGCCTCAGTCTTGCGTGCGCTTAGCGCCGAGGAGATGCAGCGCTACCGGAAACCGTACGTCGAACCGGGGGAAAGCCGACGTCCAACACTAACCTGGCCGCGCGAAATTCCAATCGACGGCGAACCTGCCGACGTTTACGAGATCGTTGATGGCTACGGCAAGTGGTTGAGCGAAGACGACGCGGTTGCCAAGCTTTTCATCAACGCCGACCCCGGAAGTATCTTGGTCGGCAGCCAGCGGGAGTTCTGCCGGGGTTGGCCGAATCAAACCGAAGTGACAGTGCCGGGTCGTCATTTCATTCAGGAAGACGCGCCCGCCGAGATTGGCCAAGCCATCAGGGCCTTCATCGGGTCGCTTGGCTAGTGGTTTTTGACAATCCGGAGTTCGACGGCCACGAGCGCGTAGCGTTTGCAACCGACGCGAAGTTTGGCTTGCAGGCTATCCATGCCACGCACCGTAAGCGCCACGGCGTTGGCGCAGGGGGTATTCGCATGCGGTCCTACCCTACAGCTAAGGACGCACTAACCGATGCACTCCGCTTAAGCCGGGCCATGACTTACAAATTCGTGCTCGCCGACCTTCCCGCCGGCGGGGCGAAGACCGTGGTCATCGGTGATCCGGCAACCGACAAGACTCGCGATCTTTTGAAAGCACTCGGCCGGTATATCGAAGATCTGCACGGTGCCCACCTCGGCGGACCCGATGTCGGCACGAACGGGGACGATATGGCGGTTATCGGCGAGGAGACCAGCTATGTAGCCGGGCGCAGCAATGAACCTGGGTCCACGGCTGTACCGATCGCGCTCGGCGTTGTGAATGGGATGCGCGCGGTCGCCAATTTTGCTTTCGGTGGCGATGATCCAAACGGCGTGAGCGTCGCTGTACAGGGATCGGGTGGTGTTGGAAGTCGTGTCTGCGGACTGCTTGCCGATGCGGGTGCGCACGTCGTGGTTGCCGATGTCAATGCCGACGCGGCCGCTTCGATCGCTGAGAAAACCGGCACGAAGGTAGTGGACGCGCAGGAAATCCTCTTCGTCGATGCGGATATTCTTTCCCCTTGTGCGCTCGGCGCGATCTTGAATGAGCAGAACATCCCGCGGCTAAAGGCGCGCGCAATATGCGGTGCCGCCAATAATCAGCTTGCAACCAAAGCCGACGGCGAGCGGTTGAAAGAACGAGGTATCAGCTTCGTGCCGGACTACGTCGTGAGTTCGGGCGGCGCAATTGGTGGTTTCCACGAACTCGGCTATATCGATGCGGCACAGCGCGACCAGAAACTCGCGCAGATATACGATACAACTCTGCGCACCCTCGAACTGGCTCGGCGCGACAGTGTTTCAACCGAGGTCGCAGCGCAGAACCTAGCGGTAGCTATACTTGAGACTTCAAGCAACGGTGCGAGTGAGTGACATGACGGAACGTGCGGATGCGATCATCATCGGAGCTGGAATTATTGGCGCGGCCACCGCGTTTGAACTGGCCAAACAAGGTGTCAAAACGGTTTCGATCGACAAAAACCCAGCTGCCGGTTACGGCCCAACAGCCGCATCCTGCGCGATCATTCGTGTTCATTATTCAACCTTCGAAGGGACGGTCTTTGCCTACGAGGGGTATTTTCATTGGCGTGACTGGGCCGATTATCTGGGTATCGAGGACGAGCGCGGCCTGGCCGAGTTTCGTGAAAACGGATGCCTTGTGATGCAGACCGGGCAAAACGACCACCTCAAAAATCACATATCCAACTGCACCGACCTGGGTATCCCGTTCGAAATCTGGAACAGCGATAAGATCAAGGAGGTGTTGCCAATTTACGACCTTCACGGCTACGGCCCACCGAAGCCGTTGGCCGACGAAAACTTCGGACAACCCGGGGGCGAACCGGTTAAAAGCGGCGTCTACTGGCCGACCGCCGGCTATGTCACCGATCCCCAGCTGGCAACGCATAATTTGCAACGCGCCGCGGAAGCTAACGGCGCACGCTTCGTGTTCGGGCGTCGGGTGGTCGAGATCCTAAAGTCGGGTGATCGCATCGCCGGCGTGACGCTCGATGATGGCAGCACGATCGAAGCGCCGATCCTTGTTAACGTCGCTGGCCCGCACTCGGCGCAGGTCAACGAGATGGCCGGTGCACTCGGTGATATGACGATCTCGACACGGGCGCTGAAGCAGGAGGTAGTCCACGTTCCCGCGCCGGCCGGCTACGAATATTTCGACCGCGCGCCGGTGACATCCGACAGCGACATCGGCGTCTATAGCCGACCCGAGCACGGCGACAACATTTTGCTTGGCAGTGAAGACCCCGAATGTGACCCGCGAGATTGGGTCGACCCCGACGATTACGACCAGAATTTCACGGATCAATCGACGGTTCAGTTGCATCGCTATGCGCAACGGGTTCCGACACTTGGAATACCGAATCAGGTCAAAGGCGTGGTGGACCTCTACGACGTCACCGATGACTGGATCCCGATCTACGACAAATCGAGCGTGCCCGGGTACTACATGGCGATCGGTAGTTCCGGCAACCAGTTTAAGAATGCACCGATCGCCGGCAAGATGATGGCGGCGCTAATCGATTATTGCGAGACCGGCAACGACCACGACGCTGTTCCGTTGCAGTTCCACCTCTCCTATGTCGATCGTGATATCGACGTTGGGTTTTATTCGCGAAAACGCACAATCAACAAAGAGAGCAGCTTTTCGGTGTTGGGCTAATCCGCCCAGCGCGACTACCGGCTAGCTGCCGAGATACGAACGCTGAACTTCCTCGTTGTTCAAGAGCTCCTGTCCCGGCCCGGACAAAACGATTTCTCCGGTAACCATGACGTAGGCGCGATGCGCAATCGCTAAAGCGCGCGTTGCGTTCTGCTCAACCAGTAGGATCGACTTTCCTTCGCGGTTTAGCTGTTCGACGATCTCAAACACGCGATCAACCATGATTGGCGCCAGCCCGAGCGACGGCTCGTCCATGAGAATGAGACGCGGCCGCGACATCAGTCCGCGGCAGATCGCCAGCATTTGCTGCTCACCGCCCGATAAGGTGCTGGCCAGGTTATCGCGCCGTTCGTAAAGAGCGGGAAAGCGATCGTAGTAGGCGCGGCGATCTGCCTCTATTTCGGCGTTGTCGGTGCGAATGTAGGCGCCGGCGGTGAGATTTTCATCGATCGTCGAATAGGGGAAGACGCGCCGGCCTTCGGGAATGTGCACGATGCCGCGACGCACGATGTCTTCGGGCGCCAATGACGTGATGGATTCGTCGAGGAAGGTCATCGAGCCACGCCGCGGCGGCAGCATTCCCGATATCGCTTTTAGCAAGGTGCTCTTTCCAGCCCCGTTGGCGCCGACGACCGCGACGATCTCGCCTTCATTGAGCTCGATCGATATTCCATGCAGGACTTCGGCGTGGCCATATCCGGTGGAAAGTTCGGAAATCTTGAGCACGCTATGCACCCTTACCG
>CAUZWH010000184.1:0-6307 GCA_963583675.1 Alphaproteobacteria bacterium | reverse complement strand
GCTGACGCGGCGAGATTTTCGAACCGTCGACGGCGGTCGTGCATCCGAAATCGAATTTGCCGACGTGCCGGTTGAATCCGGCGCCATTGTCGGTGAACTCGACCAAGCCCTGCAATTGATCGAGTGCACGATCGATCATGGAATTGCAGCAGTCTGCGCCGAAGCGGTCGGCGTCATGACCGTTCTCCACGAAAGCACCATCGACTATCTCAAAACACGAAAGAATTCGGCCAACCGATTGGTGATTTCCAGGTATTGCAGCACTGCGCGGTAAACATGTTCATGGGCTGCGAGCAGGCTCGTTCGATGGCCTACATGGCAACGCTCAATCTCGCACATAGCGACCCGGCCGCGCGCAAGCGAGCGACCTCGGCAGCTAAGGCCAAGATCGGTGAAGCCGGACATTTCGTCGGACAACAAGCTATCCAGCTACACGGCGGTATGGGGATGACCGACGAGCTCGATGTAGGTAAATACTTCAAACGGCTTACGATGATCGACACCTTGTTCGGCAACGCGGCTTATCACCGCAACCGCTTTGCGGAACTCACTCAATAATGGAACCAAACGACAAGCCGAAGGTTTGCCTAGGAGAGCAACATGACCGATGCCGTCATCGTCTCGACCGCGAGAACACCGATTGGAAAAGCTTATCGAGGTGCATTCAACCAGACCCATGGCGCAACTCTAGGCGGCCACGTGATCAAACACGCAGTCGAGCGCGCCGGTGTCGAACCCGGTGAAGTTGAAGACGTAATCATGGAATGCGCAATGCCGGAGGGCGCGACGGGCCACAACGTCGCGCGTCAGGCCGCCATCCGCGCTGGCCTTCCCGTCACCACCGGCGGCGTCACGGTCAACCGCTTCTGCAGCTCCGGTCTGCAGGCTATTAGCATGGCGGCACAGCGCGTCGTGGCCGATGGCGTGCCGGTTATGGTAGCGGGCGGGCTTGAGTCAATCAGCATGGTGCAGAACCAAAACCAGAATACGCACCATCCCGTTGAGGATTGGCTCGGCGAAAACAAGCCCGAAATCTACATGTCGATGATCGACACCGCCAAGAACGTCGCCAAACGTTACAACGTCGACCGCGATAGCCAAGACTCTTATGCGCTCGAAAGCCAAATGCGTACGGCAGCAGCACAACAGGCCGGCCGCTTCGATGATGAAATCGTACCGCTCAAAAGCGTGAAGCTGGTTACCAAAAAAGCGACCGGGCAAACCCATGAAAAAGAGGTCTGCATCGAGCGGGACGAAGGTAATCGCCCTGATACCGCGCCCGAAGGCTTGGCTGCGCTTGAGCCCGTGATGGGCAAGGACGCGTTCATCACCGCTGGCAACGCCAGCCAACTCTCCGATGGCGCGTCGGCCTGCGTTGTGATGAGCGATGCGGAAGCGGCCAAACGCGGCCTTAAGCCGCTGGGAGTTTACCGGGGTTTTGCCGTGGCGGGCTGCGAACCCGATGAGATGGGGATCGGACCGGTCTTCGCCGTGCCGCGACTACTCGAACGTCAGGGTCTCAAGGTTGAGGATATCGATTTGTGGGAGCTCAACGAAGCGTTCGCGGTTCAGGTGATCTACTGCCGCGATCGGCTTGGCCTGCCCAGCGACCGTCTCAATGTCGACGGCGGCGCCATCTCGATCGGCCATCCCTATGGCATGAGCGGCGCCCGCCTGGCCGCGCATGCGATGATCGAGGGAAAGCGGCGTGGCGCGAAATATGTCGTCGCTACGATGTGTATCGGTGGTGGGATCGGCGCAGCTGGCCTGTTCGAGGTCAACTAAGCCGCCAGTCGCCAACTAGTTTCAACGGCACGAACCAGTCGTGACACCACGAGATCAATCGAACGCGCCTGATCGAGCATATCACCCGTGGCGCCTGGCGTCCCAGCACCTCGGTGAAGACGAGGCGCTGGTTTGGGTGGGCCGTCCCACTCCCCATTTGATCGCTCGCCGCTATTCGACGCCGGTTCGCGTCGGATTCGGCCTTCTGGTGCTGGCCGCGGCAATTACGGTTGCGATGTCCCAGCTATCCAGCAACGAATCCATCGGTATTATCACGATCTGCGTCGGAATGTTTGGTATTTGGCGCGCGTCGACACCCTTGCAACGGGCCTACACGTCGCGGCACGTCGTTTATGCGGTAACTGATAGGCGCCTCTTTCTAGTCAATTCGCTGTTGCGAACCCGGGTCACCAGTTATTACCCACGCCACATCGAGTACGTTCACCTCAAGGAACGCAACGCCGAATACGGTAGCGTCGTATTCGATCAGCGAAAGGTCCGGGAAGGCGCGCCGATTCGATTGGACGATACACCGCTCGATCTTGGTTTTCTCGAAACAACCGACGCCCGGCGGGCTGAACGCGCGATCCTAGATATGCTCAAAACCGAGCCGCGCACCAGAGACTGACCGTTTCGCGTTACGGAGCGAGATTGGCTAGGTAGCCTCCCGCGCGCCAACCACCGTTACGCCGCCATCCACCACCAGCACTTGGCCGGTGACGAAACACCCGGCGGGCGATGCCAGGAATACGGCAGCGCCAGCAACGTCGTCGGGCTCGCCGAGCCGGCCCAGGGGGGTCATGCGCTCGACGCGTTCTCGTGTCTCCGGATCGGTCCACAGCGCACGGGCAAAGTCGGTTCGAATGAGACCCGGCGCAATCGCATTGACGCGAATGTTCCGGTGCCCCCATTCGACCGCCAGGTTGCGGGCGAGTTGAAAGTCGGCGGCCTTGGAAATCGCGTAGGCCCCGACCACGGCATCCCCACGGTAACCGGCAATACTCGATACGATAATTACCGCCCCGTCGTTGCGCGCCGCCATGCCGGGAATAGTCATGTTGCACAGCCACAGATTGCTATGAATATTGCGGCGCAGAATCATTTCGAACGTTTCGTCCGACATTTCCGCTATCGGGCCGAACTGGGGATTGACCGCAGCGTTGCACACGAGAATATCGATTTGCCCGAGGGCCGAGATCGTTTGGTCGACTAACGCCTGCAGTTGGTCCTTGTGGCCGATGTTGCAGGGTATCGCGATTGCGGCGGCGCCGGTCGCGGTGATCGCGTCAGCGACTTCGCTACACTTTTCGGCCTTGCGGCTGGAAACGACTACCTTGGCACCGGCCTGTGCCATCCGTTCCGCGATCGCACGGCCGATCCCCTTGGTCGATCCGGTAATAACGGCAACTTTGCCGGTGAGTTCAAACATTGGTCAAAACCACCTCTGCGCCAGCTCGCGCAAAAATGGGGATCGTTCGATCCGGGCAGCTACAGCACTGCCTCGGCGAGGACTTCCAGGGCTTCTTTGGAAGCCCCGCCGGCCAGCAGGGTGCCGACTTCGCCCTTCTTGCCGGCCTCCTGCCACGCCGCCAGTTGTTCGATGATACGTTCTTTGGGACCGACGAGAGCTAACGCGTCCACCAATGCGTCGGGCACCGCGGCGACCGCCTCGACCTGTTTACCGCTGAGGAAAAGTTTCTGGATTTCGGCGGCCGCGTCGGGATAACCGATGGCACTCACGTAATCATTGTAGAAATTCTTGTCTTTGGCACCCATGCCGCCGACATAGAGCGCGATCTGTTGTTTAACTGGAAGCCGGCAGGCATCGAGATCATTACCGAGTTGCACCGTGACGAACGGTGCGATGTCAAAGCTGCTCAGCGACTTGCCACCGCCGGCTTCGGCGAAGCCCGCCTCGGCGGGGCCTGCGAAAACGCTGTAGTGCTCCGGGCTCATAAATGCGAACAGCACGCCATCGGCGATCGCTGCCGCTGTTTGAACACCGGTCTGGGTCATTGCTCCGGTGTAGATTTTCAGCATGGGGTCGCCGTGGAGAATGCTTTTGAGAGGCTTGCCGAGGCCCGTGGTACCGGGACCAGTGTTAGGAATTTGGTAGTGACGGCCTTGATGCACCAGCGGCTCTTCACGCGCCAGGATCTTGCGAACAATTTCGACATACTCGCGGGTTCGCGTGATCGGCCGACCAAACGGCACCCCATGCCATCCCTCGATCACCTGCGGGCCCGAGGGGCCAACGCCGAGGATGAATCGGTCCTGCGACAGCGATTGCAACGTCATCGCCGTCATCGCGGCCAGCGCGGGCGTTCGCGCCGCCATTTGTATGATTCCCGTGCCAACTTTGATGCTCGAGGTTTGCGCCAGAATCCACGCGGCCGGGGACACCGCATCCGAGCCATAGGCTTCCGCGGTCCACACCGAATCAAAGCCCAGCGCTTCCGCGTGGCGCACGAGATCCATATCAATGGAATAGCGCGCGCCCGAATATCCGAGAATGAGACCTAAGCGCACCAAATACTCCTCAAGAGAAACGACCTAACCCTTTAGCCAGGGGAATGCGCACTATAACCGGTTGCACGAGCGCCGCTAAGGCATCGACGGGCACGCCGAAACCGTTTTGTTGCACGCCGCTAGGCGCGACCGGCGTCGCGGCGTACGATCCTGCCCGAGCGCCATAATAAGCGCTGTTGCACCCCACTTCGGTACGCATTCCACTTCGTGACGAAACACCCTCAACGCTGGTCTGTTTTGGCGGTCCTTTCGCTGGCGCGCATCGCCATGGGATACCAGTTCCAGGTGGTTGCCTCGCTCTCACCGCAGCTGATCGATGCTTTCGACGCCGACTACACAACGATCGGCACGCTGGTTGGCCTCTATCTGTTACCTGGCATTGTAATCGCGCTGCCGAGCGGATATCTCGGGGCTCGCCTAGGCGAAAAACGGCTCTCGGTTGTAGGCCTGGGTTTGATGACAGCCGGGGGGATCCTGGCCGCCGTTGCCGATACTTACGCCCTCGCTGTCCTCGCCCGCCTCGTCGCCGGGACCGGTGTGGTGCTGCAGTTCGTCATGATGACAAAGATGGTGAGCGAGTGGTTTGAAGGATCGGAATTGGTCCTGGCGATGGGCCTCTATCTGAACGGCTGGCCGATCGGAATCAGCATCGCGTTGGTCGTTCAGCCGGTCCTTGCCGATGCGACCTCATGGCAGTTCGTGATGCTGACAACCGGGCTCGTTTCCGGCGCGGCGCTATTAATGGTCGCATTTCTCTACCACTCACCGCCCGACGCCCCCTCTGCTTCCGAGCGCCCGCGCGGTTGGGTTCTGCAGCGGCGGGATCTATTGCTCATCACCCTCGCAGGCTGGATTTGGATGTTTCTGAATATGGGGTTCGTGGTGATTGTGAGCTTCGCACCCACCCTCCTCAGCAGTCGCGGCATGCCGTTTGCCGAAGCCACTACGATGGTCAGTCTTAGCGTTTGGCTGGCGGTCATCGCGGTGCCGGCCGGTGCCTATTTGGCGTCACGCATAGCCCGGCCGGATATCGTAATCATCGTTTGTGCGGCGATTGGTAGCGTTGCAATTGCGCTGCTGCCCTTTTCCTCAATTGAGGTGATTTTGTTCACCGTTATGGGTTTGATTACGTTCGCGTCGGCCGGCGTTATCACCTCGCTGCCGATCGAGGTCACTAACCCCGGCAACCGAACCCAAGCACTCGGTTTGTTCTACACCTGGTGGTATTTGGGCCTTGCCGCTGGGCCGGCGATTGCCGGGTGGGGCTTCGACCTCACCGGCAAAGCCGATGTTTCGATGTTGCTCGCCGCAGCATTTACGTTCCTCGTGCTGCCGACGCTGATCGCCTTCCGCATGGTTCAGCGCGCAGGGGGCGGCGCAGCGGGTTAGCTGAGAACGGATTCGCTCAAGCGTCACGACGTCGCTAGATTACGGCGCCAGAGTCCACGGATTTAATCCCAAGAGCTAAGTAGTGAGCATCAACCTGGAGCACCGAATGAGCACGACCATCGAACTCGATCCCGCCGAGATGGAAGGCATCGACGTCTACAAAATCTTGACCGGATGCATCGTGCCCCGGCCGATCGGATGGATTTCAACGGTCAGCAAAACCGGGGTGTTCAATGCGGCGCCTTATAGCTTCTTCAATGGCCTTTCGCACGTCCCACCGCTGGTCTGTTTCTCCGTGTCGGTGCACTACAACGAAAACGGCCGGCAAAAGGACACACTCGCGAACGTCACCGATACCAACGAGTTCGTTTTCAATGTTGTCGACGAAAACTTGGCCATTGCGCAGGACATCTGCTCCGAACCTTATCCAGCCGAAATCGACGAATTCGCCGAGGCAAACCTAACCGCTGTGCCGGGCAAAATCGTCAAAGCGCCGCGCATCGTCGAATCACCAGTCAATTTCGAGTGCACGGTTGAGAGTGTGCAGCCCTTACCGGAATCGGCCTATACTTTGGTGATCGGGCGCATGGTCTATATGCACCTC
>CAUZWH010000183.1:0-6326 GCA_963583675.1 Alphaproteobacteria bacterium | reverse complement strand
CCAATCTTCCGCACGAAATTCTACACCCTCAAAAATCGCATGAACGTCTGGCTCAAGCACCTCCAGTTGGGCCATGGGCGCGCGGGCTAAGCGAAAGATCTAACGCGGGCGAGATCTCAACCCCGACGCGAGGACTTCGGTTACGCCGTCTACCCGTTCCGCCGCTGATCGCGCCGCCGCAGCAGGCGCAACCGCAGCGCATTCAGTTGAATGAACCCAGCGGCGTCGCGCTGATCGTAGACGTCGTCGTCCTCGAACGTTACATGTTCTTCGCTGTAGAGGCTGTAGGGTGAGGTGCGCGCGACTACCGAAGCGCTGCCCTTGTAGAGCTTGAGCCGCACCGTGCCGGTTACGCTTTCCTGGCTGTGGTCGATCGCCGCCTGCAGCATTTCGCGTTCCGGCGAAAACCATAGGCCGTTGTAGATGAGTTCGGCATAGCGCGGCATCAGTTCGTCTTTGAGATGCGCGGCGCCGCGATCCAGCGTGATGCTCTCGATGCCACGATGCGCCGCCAGCAGGATCGTGCCGCCCGGCGTTTCGTAAATGCCGCGCGACTTCATGCCGACGAACCGGTTCTCCACCAGATCGAGCCGGCCGATGCCATGGATGCGCCCGAGCTCGTTGAGGCGCGTCAGCATTGTCGCCGGCGATAGCGCCTCGCCGTCGAGCGCCGTCGAGTCGCCGCGCGTAAACCCGATTTCGATCGACTGCGGTTGATCCGGCGCATCCTCGGGGCTCTGGGTGCGCGAATACACCATCGCATCGGCCTCGACCCAGGGGTCTTCGAGGATTTTGCCCTCCGACGACGTGTGCAGCAGGTTGGCGTCGACCGAGAACGGCGCGTCGCCGCGTTTGTCGCGCGCAATCGGAATGTCGTGCTGCTCGGCATAGGCCAGCAGCTTGGTGCGCGAGGTCAGCTCCCATTCGCGCCACGGCGCAATCACGTGGATATCGGGATTGAGCGCGTAGTAGCACAGCTCGAAGCGCACCTGGTCGTTGCCCTTGCCGGTCGCGCCGTGCGCGACCGCGTCGGCGCCGGTCGCAGCGGCAATCTCGATCTGGCGTTTGGCGATCAGCGGCCGGGCGATCGACGTGCCCAGCAGGTAGGTGCCCTCATACACCGCATTGGCGCGAAACATCGGAAACACATAGTCCTGCACGAAGGTCTCGCGCAGGTCTTCGATGAAGATCTCGCTCACGCCAAACTGCTCGGCCTTCTTGCGCGCCGGCTCGAGCTCCTCGCCCTGGCCGAGGTCGGCCGTGAACGTGACCACCTCGCAGGCATAAGTCTCCTGCAGCCACTTCAGGATGACCGACGTGTCGAGGCCGCCCGAATAGGCGAGCACGACTTTCTTGATCGATGGGTTGCGTAACTCGGTCATGGGAATATTCCGCGGGGGTCAGCGGGCGCGCAGTATAGGCAATGCCGTCGGGCTGGCAAGAATGTGGTGGGTGCTATTCGAGCACTTTCGCCACGTCGCTTGTTGGCTGGGTCTTTGGCCAGGTCGAGAATGCAAACACCCAAATCATGATCAGGTTAACCAGCGGAACAAGCTGCAGGATAACCCACCAGCCTGAATAACCGGCACGATGCAGAATGTGTACGGGCAAGCAAATAGCGACAATGATGAACATCGCGCCGAAGACAATTATGAGAAACAAGGCGCCCATCCCGCTAAGTCCGCTCGTTGATGCGCGGGCCGGCTTGCTGCGCTTCCAGCGTCGGCCAACGTGCGAATGCCAGGATCACGTAGATAATCAGAAACCCCAGGCCCGGGACGAACACAAACAATGACCATGCTGGCGACATCCCGGCTTGCTTGAAGATCTTCCAACCCGGGATCATCAGAAGCAGGCCAAAAATAAGTGCGCCGACCAAGCCTTCCATACAGCTAGTTTAACTTATCTCGTTGGCCCCAAATACGTCGCCAGCGCGATCCACGGCGCTTCATCCCAAAAGCGCACCGCCAGTCCCGACGTGGATGGCAGTACGAAGATTGCCGTCCGCCCGATCTTCGCCGTCTGTTGCCCATAATCCATCTGTGCGCCATCGAAAAACACCCGGCCCGCTCGTTTGCCATTGAACGCCAACGCGCGGGGTTGGAAATGTTCGATCTTCTCGCGCACGGCTTGGGCGTCGTCGGCCCGCTTCGACAGCGAGGCATCGGACCCTGATTCGGTCTTGGCCATGTCGGTCAGGCCGATGCCAAATTGCCGCAGGTCGGGGAGGTCACGCGGGTCGAGCCGGTCCGGCGTCAGCCCGGTCTGCTGCAGGATCGGCCAGAACTTATTGCCGGGGCCGGCGTAGTAGGCGCCGATCCGGGCTGAGGCCGCGCCCACGGCCGAGCCGCAGAACACGACGTCGAGCCCCGGCGCCAGCACGTCGGGCAGGACGTGCGCGGCCGCATGGCTTTGCTTCACAGAGACGGGGCGGCGGCCGGTACCCGTGGCCGCGGCGCGCGCGCCCGCACGCTTGCCGACTTGAGCTGCCCGCAGGCGGCCATGATGTCGCGGCCGCGCGGGGTGCGAATCGGCGCTGAATAACCTGCCCGATTGACGATCTCGGCGAACCGCGCCATTGCCTCGTCGTCCGAGCATTGGTACGGCGCGCCGGGCCAGGCATTGAACGGAATGAGGTTGATCTTGGCGGGGATGCCCTGGATCAGCCGGCACAATTCGCGCGCGTCGGCCGGGCTGTCGTTAACGTCCTTCAGCATCACATATTCAAACGTGATGCGGCGCGCGTTCGAGCCGGCCGGGTAACGCCGGCACGCATCGAGCAGGTCGGCGATCGGATATTTCTTGTTGAGCGGCACCAGTTCATCGCGCAACTCGTTGCGTACCGCGTGCAGCGAGACCGCCAGATTGACGCCGAGCTCGTCGCCGACGCGATCGATCATCGGCACCACGCCGGCCGTCGACAGCGTAATGCGCCGCCGCGAGATGCTGATCCCCTCATTGTCCATGGCGATCCGCAACGCCTTGGCGACGTTGTCGTAGTTGTAGAGCGGCTCGCCCATGCCCATCACCACCAGGTTCGACAGGATTCGCCCGCTCTTCGGTGAGGGCCACTCGCCCAGCGAATCGCGCGCCACCAGGATCTGCGCGACGATCTCGGCCGCGTCCAAGTTGCGCACCAGCCGCTGGGTTCCGGTATGACAAAAACTGCACGTCAGCGTGCAGCCGACTTGCGTCGATAAGCACAGTGCGCCGCGATCGTCTTCGGGTATCAGTACGCTCTCGACCTCTTCGCCGTCGCGGTAGCGCAGCAGCCACTTGTGGGTGCCGTCGTCCGACAGCTGGTCGCGCGTCACCGACCCCCGCCCAATCTCGCAAACCTCATCGAGCCTGGCGCGTAGGCGCGCCGATACGCTGGTCATCTCGGCGAAGGTTTTGGTGCCGCGGTAGTAAATCCAGTGCCACAACTGATTGGCGCGCATTTTGGCCGCGCGCTCGGTTTCGCCGAAGCCAACCAGCGCCGCGGCAAGTTCTTCGCGCGTCAGCCCGACCAGATTGAGTTTGCCGGAATCAGTCGGCTCGCCGTTGCCGGGCATCGGCACAGGAATGTTTATGTCGGTCACGCAATCTCCTTAGCGCGAAATGCCGGCAAACGACAGCGTGAACGGCTGCGAAAAGCCGCTTGCCTTGCCGGGAGCGCTGGCGAAGTATGTTGCTGCGCACCTAGTGGTGCGCCCAAAACAAACGGGTGGGGCGGTCTGTGAGCAATATCAAACTTTATTCACTTGCGCCGATCGATCGCAGTGCGCGGGTCCGCTGGTTGTTCGAAGAGGTCGGCATCGATTTCGAGCAAGTGTGGATGAATCCGCAAACCAACGAACACATGGGTGACGCCTACAAACGCGTCAATCCGTTCGGCAAAGTGCCCGGCGTCGAACGCGACGGGGACGTTCTCTATGAATCCGGTGCCATAATTCTCGATACGCTCGAACGGCACCCGGAATCATCGCTGGCGCCAAAACCCGGCGACGTCGACAGGTTTGAATTCTTGAAATGGCTGATGTGGGGGTATCAAACCCTGGAAGCCGCGGTTCTCGCCTACGTCCGCAACTACGATAAACCTGAGGACGATTTGATGCGCCAAGACGCGATCGTCCAAGTGGATCGCATGATCGGGCCGCTCGATAAGCATATGAGCTCAAGGGATTATGTGCTCGGCGATGCCTTTTCCGCGGCCGATATCGTCATTGGCTACGATCTGGCGATCGCCAAGATGCGGCGATTCCCATTCGAGCACTACCCAAACGTCGCCCGCTACGTCGAGCGCTTGGCAGCGCGGCCGGCCGCCAAGGCGTTGTTCGACGCGGTCCTCCAGCAGTAGCGCACGAACACCACGCCCGCGGCCCATTCACGCGCGCTTACGCGGGGCCACCGGCCGATTCGAAGAGTTCTCAATCCGCCCGTGCGGCGCAAAGCAACCACTGTCTGGCAGTGCCTACCTCATTTGGCGTATTCCTTTAGGACTACCCCCCACAAACCACGACCTCATTCTCACCGGAAATGGTTTGGGCGTCTTAACACCGGGTGACGCTGAGCACGATGGAATATCACGCTACCCCTGGGCTCGAATGTATTCGCCGTCGGCATTACGTCCTCGGAAATGGATCATTCAGGGACGGTTTCTTCTTCCAAGATCAGGCCGGCTTAACTCTGGCGGGCTTTAGTCCTAGCGGAAATAATCCAGTGCACGCGTTTTTAGGTGTTATCAGCGATACGCCGATTTGGCGCATCGTCTACCAAGACACTAACATCACCGGCGGGCGCGTACTTTGAGAGATTTCGCTCGGTCAAACCAGTCTAACGACCGTACCGCTACCAGCGACGCTTCCCCTCCTGGCAACTGTGCTGACAATCCTCGGCCTGGCCAGGCGACGCCGCCCGCAGACCTCACGGCCTGGCCCACGTCGCGCCCTCAACCTCTAAGTTTAGGTCATTGGGTGCGGCCAATTAGTCGTGGATGCTATGGCTAAGATCACCACGGGACGGGTTGGCCTGGTTGTCGAAATAGCCGCCCGAGTCGGTTGGCGCCAGCCCTTCGATCACTTTTCGCACCCTGCTCACGGGCTGCTCGACGCCGGAGGTGGCGTTGGGGCCACCCATATCGGTGCGCACCCAGCCCGGGCCGATAGCCGCGACCGTGATCCCTCGATCGGCGACGTAGCCAGCCATCAACTTGGTCAGCATGTTCACCGCCGCCTTGCTGATGCGATAGCAGGTTTCGCCGTCGGAACTCGCGTTGGTAATACTGCCCATCCCAGCATTGTTGATCAGCACGTCGATCGACTCTGACGCAAATGCCTCGGCGATCGCGGCCACGCTCGATGTATCCGTGACCTCAAGCTGATGACGCTCGACACGGCCGTTAGATTCCTCGACGATCCGCGCTAGGTCTCCCGCACCGTCGGGATTGCGGCAGGTGGCGATCACCCGCCAGCCATCGGCCGCGTATTGACGCACGAGTTCGAGCCCGATCCCGCGATTGGCCCCGGTCAAAAACACGCAAGACATAGAACGCCCTCTCACTGTTACGCTCAAATGCACACTAGTAGCTGGATGTGCTACGCGGCAACGCTGGAACGATATGCCGATTTCGCACGGCCATATCGATCTGGGCGACAGTCAAATAATGGTTACCAACTACACTGTCGGGTGCCCACGACTCACGTCCACACATTGGGGTAAACTCGACCTTCCGGCCAATCATGTCGGTTTAGGGGCCGAAGCTACAACTGGACTTGCGCTACAGGCTTGCCCTCGTGTCTTGCCAGGGTATTCACAATCTCCCACTAACTAGGCTGAACAATGAATGCTAAAGACCACCCATAATGAAAATTCTCATAGTAGAGGACAATCCGGGAGACGTTGGTCTGACTCAAGCGGCGTTTGAAGAGTCGAATATTCCGACCACGCTTCACGTCGTCAACGACGGCGACGCGGCCATGAGTTACTTGAGAGATAATCATGAGTTACTTGAGAGATAATGATGAGCCGCGTCCCGATCTAGTTCTTCTCGACCTCAGCTTACCAAGAAAAGACGGAAGGACGGTGCTGGCCGAAATTAAGGCAGATCCGGACCTCAAAGGCATTCCGGTTATTGTTCTCACGGGTTCGCAAGCCGAACAGGACATTAACGATTGTTTTGACCTGCAGGCCGTTTGCTACATGTGCAAACCGCTGGTTCTGATCGTTTTCTACAGATTATTTCGTCGATTGAAGACCTGACATTGACCACCGGGAAAGCGCCATCAGGCCGATCCGGCGGTTAATCTCCTTTAGCGAATCTATTTCGAGAGGCCACAGGCCTTGTC
>CAUZWH010000182.1:0-6349 GCA_963583675.1 Alphaproteobacteria bacterium | reverse complement strand
CATCACGTGCCAGTGGCGCGGGACACGCCAAACGGGCAATGGGTCAAGCCCCCGGTCGATGCCGGACCGGCCCCTTACTTCCCTGGCTCCGACGACGAACTCATGACGCTGCGCAAACGCCTGCCGTTGAATGGCGAAACCGCCTTTGCGGATACCGCGGCCGCGTTCGCAGCGCTGCCGTTGGAAGAACAAGCGAAACTCGAAGCCGTCCAGGTTCGGCGGCGTTTGAATGCGGAAGACGAGGGCTGGCTCGCACCGCTCGTGCGTATGGACCCACGCTCGGACGTCAAGTCGCTGCATAGTCCTCTCTGGGCCTCCCGGCCCGGTGTCCGTCCCCCGGTCGAGGTGGATGGCATGACGCCGGCCGAGTCTCGCGACTTTCTGGAGGGCTTGGAAAAATACGTTCTGCAGCGGGAATTTCGCTATGACCACGTACACACGCCAGGCGATGTAACCATCTGGAACAATTATATGTCCTTGCACACCTCGCCTCCGATCAAAATTGGCATCAAACATCCAGACGATGCGCGGTTGTTGTACCGACTGAGTTGCAAGGGCGTACCGTCTCTCGTTTTACCGCGTGATGATGATCCGGCGTGGGTCACAAAGCACATCCCCGGGGGCTACCGTTCACCGGAGTCCATTGTTGGCGCGGCGAGCTAGAAAATCCCGTTAGAAAATTATACCGAGTAACCGCAGCACGGGATTGCCGCCATCACGTGAGTCCACATTCCAGACGACAGGAGAACATCATGAAGTTCGGCCAATTCGAAATCATCCGCTGGCATCCGAGTCAGACGCCTGCGCAGAGCATCGAAGCCGTCATGGAGAAAATAGAACTCGGCGACACACTTGGAATCGACGAAATCTGGATTGGCGAGCATCACTTCACCCGACACGGACTTGTCTCCGGCATCTTTTCTATCCTTGGCAACGTCGCGCAACGCACCAAGAACGCGCGAATCGGAAGCGCCATCGTAGTCCTCCCATGGCGCAGCCCAATTCAAGTAGCGGAAGAGGCCGCGACCATTGACATCCTCTCGGGGGGCCGACTGACGCTCGGTGTCGGCGCTGGCTATCAGGCGCTGGAGTTCAATGGCATGGGGGCCGACATTGCGGAGGCGAAGGCACGCTTTCGCGAATACGTCGATGTAATTTACGGGTGTTGGAAAGATGAGCCCCTGACCTTTAAAGGCGAGTTCATTAACGTCGAAAATTTGAACGTGCTACCGAAGCCCGTGCAAAAGCCAATTCCAATGCACATTGCCATAAGCACCAGCCCGGAAAGTGTAGATTTTGCAGCCTCCAAGGCAATGCCGATCATGGTGGGTGGTCCCACCGCCGTCATCGGCCAAATCCCGCAGGTGATCGAGATGTGGCACGAACGAATGGAGCACTACGGCCATCTCCACGAACATATTGATCTCGGCGCGGCGCAGAACGTCTATGTGGCACCGACGATGGAGGAAGCTGAGCGCGACCTCGCCGGACTCGAGGATGAAATCGACGCTGAATTCCTGCGCGTTGGCAATCCGAAGAATGCCTCAGGAGCCGTACCAGCCGGTTACCAACACTGGCAGGATCGCGACAAGGATCGCCTGGTGGGAGAGAAGAAGGCGCGAGAGATAGGTATTCTGCCGCTGGTCGGCACGCCCGAGGTGGTGAGCGAGCGGATCGAGGTGCTACGTAGCTTGGGTATCAATTCGATCCGCTGCAACTTCGGCAAAGCCGGCCTCGATCAAGGCAAGATGCGACGTTGTATGCACATGTTCGCGGAAGAGGTTATGCCGAACTTCACCGAAGTATGAAGTTGCGACGGGGGACTCCGCCGTCAGGATCGATTTCGATCATAGTTTCTTCGGCTGGTACGCTGGCGTTGATTACACGCCGACAAGCCAACTCACCCCGACACTGGAGCTTAATAGCGTGTCGGGTCGGTCGAACACCGACGTCTATGGGATGATGCTCAACCTCCGGTACGATTTGCAAAATCCATCCGTTCCAACGCGCCTCACCGGGATTGGGCGCAGTCGATGCAGAGCGGCGCAGTGGGGTCCAGGGAGAGGCGTTTGTCGCCGACCCCCCCGTCGCAGCTCAGGCAAAATCCAAATTCGTCCTCGCCGATCCGTTTCATCGCCGCGTCGATGCGTTGCAACTCCACGTTTCGGCGGCGTTCGATTTCCAGCGCCATGGCTTGGTTTTGCATCGCGTCCATCCGCGACAATCGGCCCATCCGGCTTTGATCCAACTCAATCGGGTCACGACCCGCCTTGCTGATCTCAATCAAGCGTTGCACCTCGGCGCGGCGTTCGTTGAGCTGCGCCTTGAATTTTTTGACCTTGGCGGCATGCATGGCCGTCTCCCGACTGGTTATATCCGCAGTGTAGCCTAAATTCATCGTCGTGCGGAACTAAGCCTTTACCCGCCAATTCCGGCTGTTAATCTTGCCACATCAATTTCAATATTAAGGGAATCCACTTCATGAGCCGACTATCGGAACTCACGGCTGAAACCATGACCGCCGAACAAAAAGAAGCCCATGACGCTATTGCGTCAGGCCCGCGCGGCAGTGTCCGGGGCCCGTTCGCCGCCCTGCTACATAATCCAACCGTCGCCAACCAGGTCCAACAAGTCGGCGCTGCGCTGCGGTATAATGGCGTATTGTCGGGAAATTTGCGGGAACTCGCCATTCTGGTGACGGGCCGGTTCTGGACCGCGCAATACGAATGGTACGCGCATGCGAAAATCGCCCGCGAAGAAGGCCTGGCCGATAATATTATCGACGCCATCGCACAACGGCGCCGTCCCAGCTTCGTCAAATCTGACGAAGCTGCCGTGTACGAATTCGCCACCGAACTGCATGAAAAACAGAATGTCAGCGACAACACCTTTGACTGGGCCAAGGAAATGTTGAACGAAGACGGCGTCGTCGAATTGACCGCTCTATGCGGCTATTACGGCTTGGTGTCGATGGTGCTGAACACGTTCCAAATCCCCCTGCCCGACGGCGAAGCGCCCCCGCTAAAGGATTAATCCGGTACGCCCCTCCAACTCAATCGTCGGAGCGGGGGATGAAGTCGAGCATCAGGTCGTTAATCGCCTCGGCGCTGTCATACATGGTCCAGTGCGCCGCGCCGCGTACCATGTCGAAGCGCAAATTCGGCGCGACCGACTGGCACAGCTTGACGCGTTCGGCCACGGAGGGGCGCGCGGTGACGTCGTCTTCACCCCAGATGATCTGCAACGGGCATTGGATGTTCTGCAGATCGAAGCGTTGCGAATCCGCGCCGCTGACCTTGCGGCTGTCGAAGCGCGTCCGTTTTACATTGGCGGCGTGGCAATCGACCGCATGGTCGTCGGCGGTGTCGTTGAGCATGAACGCCAGCAGATTATTACGCACAATATCGCGCAGCATCGCCTGATCGTCGCCCGCGTCCTTGTAACTGCGGGTGTTCAGCGGTTTCGCGTTTTTAATGCGGCCAAATCCGCTGGCCCCAATCAAGGTCAGCGACTTCACCCGGTCACCCATGCGCGCTGCGATATGCGATGAAATGGCGCCGCCAAACGAAAATCCGGCCAGCCGGAACGGCGCGCCCTCGCCCACAATCCCGTCGATGGCGCGGCACACCAAATCCTTGAAGTCGTCGCCAGACATCTCCCGATCCACCGGTGGCGATTCGCCATATCCCGGCAGATCAATCGCATGCACGCGGAAATACGGTGCCAGCACCTCGATATTGCGAATCCAGTGGTTCCACGATCCCATACCGCCATGGATCAACACCAGGGCAGGGCCATCGCCATCACAGCAAACGTTCAATCGTGGGTTTTGCGTTTTCGCGCTCAGAGTTAAATCCGCCAACACCATACACCGACAATCCTTTTGTAGTTAGTCCTGCTAAGCCGCGCCTTCTTCCTCCAGGGCAGCCTGCGCATCGAGCCAGCGTTCTTCCGCCAGCGCGATGGCTGAGTCTATCTCCGCGTGGCGTTTATTCAAGGTTGCGTATTCATCCGCATGCTCTTTGTAGAACACCGGATCGCTCAGCGTCGCCACCAAGGTTTTCTTTTCCACCGTCAACGCCTCCAACACCTTGGACGCCACCGACGCCGCTTTCCGAATTTGGGAGCGAGCTCTGCGCGCTTCCGCGCTTGCCCGCCGCGACGCTTTACGATCCGCCTTCGCCACAGCTTGATCCGGCGTTGCGCCTTTTTCCGCTCGCGCGCGGGAGCGTGTTTCCCGCCGTTGGGTCACCAGCGAATCCCGGTAGTCATCCATGTCGCCGTCGAACCGGTGGCAGCCGCCGTCGCGCACCACCCACAAACGATCCGCGCACAGCTCCACCAGATGCGGATCATGCGTCACCAGAACCACCGCGCCCTTATAAGCGTTAATAGCCGAGATCAACGCGTCGCGCGCGTCGATGTCCAGATGGTTCGTCGGCTCGTCCAACAGCAGGATGTGCGGTGCGTCCCGGGTGATGCCCGCGAACAGCAGACGCGCCTTCTCGCCCCCCGACAGCGCGCCGATACGAACCTTGGTGTGGTCCTGGGTAAACCCAAACCGGCCTAGATGCGACCGCACGACGGATTCCGGCGCGTCCGGCAGCAGCGCCGTCATCATCTGCAGCGGCGTGGCATCCAGATCAAAGGCCTCGGCGAGTTCCTGGGCGAAATACCCTACTTTCAATTTCGACGACCGGCGGACTTTTCCCGCCATTGGTGCCAAGTCGCCGGTCAACAAGCGCAGTAGGGTGGTCTTGCCATTACCGTTGGCGCCCAACAGCGCGATCCGGTCTTCCATGTCGAGATTGAGTCCCAACCCGCGCAACACAGGCTTCCCGGCCGTATAGCCCACATCGGCCTTATCCAGAGTCAGCAGTGGCGGCGGCAACGGCTTCGGATCCGGAAAGTCAAACGCGACTTCATTGTCGGGCCGCATCGGCGCAATCTCCCCCAGCCGCTCCATGGCCTTCACGCGCGACTGGGCCTGGCGCGCCTTGCTCGCCTGATAGCGGAACCGGTCGACGAAGTCTTGCATCTTCTGGCGCTGTTCCACCTGTTTTACATAGGCCGCCGCCTGATGCACCCGGCGTTCGCGATAGGTCCGCTCGAACCGGTCATAATTTCCCCGATACAGGGTGAGAGCGCCTTCCTTGAGGTGCACGATCGATTCCGCCACGACGTTCAACAAATTCCGGTCGTGGCTGACCAGCACCACCGTACCCTGATAATTGGTCAGATAGGTTTCCAGCCACAGCCGGGTTTCCATGTCCAAATGGTTGCTGGGTTCGTCCAGCAGCAACAAATCAGGCGCCGCGAACAACGTCGCCGCGAGCGCCACGCGCATCCGCCACCCACCAGAAAATTCGCCTAATTTCTGCGCCTGCATTGACTCGGTAAAGCCAAGCCCCGCCAAGATCGACGCCGCACGGGACGGTGCCGCCTCCGCACCGATATCGACCAGACGCATATGAATGTCGGCAATTCGCCCCGGGTCCGTGGCGCTCTCCGCTTCGGCCAGCAGGTTGGCGCGCTCCAGATCGGCGGCCAACACAAAGTCGAGGGGTGTCCGCGACCCGTCAGGCATTTCCTGCGCCACCGAACCCACGCGCACGCGCCGCCCCATGGCGACCGCCCCACCATCGAGATCCAGCGATCCTTCGATCAGCTTCAGCAAGGTCGATTTCCCGGCACCATTGCGCCCCACGAGCCCCACCCGATGCCCATCGGGAATCGCAGCCGAGGCACCGTCGAACAAAACCCGCCCGCCGATACGATAAGTAATATTGTTAATGGATAACATTGCGCGCAGGTCATAGCAGATGGCGTAGGAGGATTCAAAGGGGATGTTGGGTAACATACCCCGGTGCCTGTCCCTTTTAGACCGCGCGGGGTATACCCTTCACCGCAACCGGCTTTAGGAACTTTTCCCCGCATGCCCTCCGCGACCCCCTCTTCGGTGCCTTCTCCCACAGAGCGGCCCCAATCCAAGGTCACCGGCTATATTTTTGCGGCTATCGCGTCGATTGGGCTGGGCGCGGCAGTGGCCTTTTCGCGCGCCGCGTATGATGGCGGCACGGACCCGCTGTCGATTTCGGCCGTACGCGGGGTTTATGGCACGTTGATGGTGGGCACGATGTGTCTGGTGCTAGGCCGAGGGCTGCGGGTGTCGTGGACGGTGTGGCGGCAATGTCTGTGGTTGGGCGGGCTGGTGTCGTTCATGTATTACGGCAATATCGGCTCAGTGCAATACATCCCCATTGGTCTTGCCGCGTTGCTGTTTTTCATCTATCCGCCACTTGTGGCGATCATCATGGCGGCGTGGGACCATGAACGGCTGGGGGCTGTG
>CAUZWH010000181.1:0-6353 GCA_963583675.1 Alphaproteobacteria bacterium | reverse complement strand
CTTTTCGAACGACGAGATCATCGAGAAGTTTATCGGCAATATCGAGATTGCCAACGGCGAAAGCGACCGGGTTCGCAACGCGATCCTCAACATGGATCAGGCCAACAGCGCGCGCGATGTTGCCGGTCAAATTGCTTCCTAGGCCGGGGATTGGGAAGTCGATATGAGTACCCCGGCCAATGACGGCAGCAACTACTTCGACGGCGCCGACGAAGAAGAAACCCTGATTCTCGATAGTATCGACCGGTTTCTCGAACGCGACGTCAAACCCTACGCGCACGACCTCGAGGCCAAGGACGAATATCCCGAGGCCATCGTCGAGGCCATGAAGGAGCTTGGGCTTTTCGGGGCGATCATCGATCCGGAGTACGGCGGTTTGGGCCTCTCGGCATCAACCTACGCCAAGATTGTTGAGCGTATTTCATCGGTGTGGATGTCGGTGACGGGAATCTTCAATTCCCACCTGATCATGGCGGCGGCGGTACAGCGCTTCGGTACCGAGGAGCAAAAGCAATCCTACCTGCCACGCTTTGCCACCGGCGAGATACGTGGCGGCTTGGCGCTTACCGAACCGGATTGCGGTACCGACCTCCAGGCAATCCGTACGTCCGCCAAACGCGACGGGGACGACTACATCATCAACGGCACCAAAACCTGGATCAGCAATGGGATTTATGGCCAGTGCTTTGCGCTACTGGTCAAAACCGATCCCGACGCCGAACCGCGCCATCGCGGCATTAGTCTGTTCCTTGCCGAAAAGACCGAGGGGTTCAAAGTCAGTAAGAAGCTCGAAAAACTCGGCTACAAGGGAATTGATTCGGCCGAGTTGATTTTCGAAGACTATCGCGTCCCGGCCGACCGCCTGATCAGCGGCGAGGAAGGCTCGGGGCTAAAGCATGCCTTGGCCGGGCTTGAGCTCGGTCGCATCAACGTCGCCGCCCGCGGCGTTGGCGTCGCCAAAGCATCGCTCGATGCGTCGATCGCCTATTCGCAGCTCCGCAAGACCTTCGGTAAACCGATTTGTCAACATCAGTCCATTCAAATTCACTTAGCAAATATGGCGACCCGCGTGGAAGCCGCAAGGCTGCTGACCCAAAGCGCGGCCCGCGCCTATGACCGCGGCGAGCGGTGCGATCTCGAAGCGGGTATGGCCAAGCTTTATTCTACCGAAGCAGCGATCTCGAATTCGATGGATGCGATGCGAGTTCACGGCGGCTACGGCTATTCAAAGGAATTCGATATCGAGCGGTATTACCGGGATGCACCGTTGCTGGCGATTGGCGAGGGCACCAACGAAATCCAACGAATGGTCATTGCGCGCCAGTTGATCGAACGGAACCCGATCTAGAGCGTTTCGTGGTTGATCGGGTTGGGCCGTCGCGCCTGTCAACTTGCTCTAGAACAAAATCTACCGCGTTGTGGCGGGCCAAGTTTTGGCCGGCACACGTGTGAGGAGCGAAACCATGCTGCCACTCGAAGGATTTCGCGTTGTCGCCGTTGAGCAATACGGCGCCGGCCCGTTCGGTACGATGCTGCTCGCCGATCTCGGCGCCGAGCTCATCAAAGTTGAGAACGCCGCGGACGGCGGCGATTTTGGTCGTCGCGTCGGCCCGCATTTTTTCGGCCCCAACGACAGCCAATTCTTTCAAAGTTTTAACCGTAACAAGAAAAGCCTGACTCTGAATTTCAAGGTTCCCGAGGGCCGTGAGCTGTTTCGCGACCTGATCAAAACCGCCGATGGGATGCTCGACAACCTGCGTGGTGACAAGCCGGCAAAGCTCGGCATCACCTATGATGATCTCAAGGATATCAATCCCAAGATTGTCTGTGCGCATCTGTCGTCTTACGGGCGCACAGGATCGCGCGCGGATTGGCCCGGCTTCGACTATCTGATGCAGTCGGAAGCGGGGTATTTCTCTGTCACCGGTGAGCCTGATGGTCCCCCTGCCCGCTTCGGCCTATCGATTGTTGACCTGATGACCGGCATGACGGCGGCTTTTGCACTAACGGCCGGCATCGTTGGTGCACAAAAGACCGGGATCGGACGCGATATCGACGTCAGCCTGTTCGACGTCGCGTTGCAAAATTTGTGTTACCTCGCGACATGGTACCTCAACGAAGGTGTCAACACCGGCCGGGCACCGCGATCAAGTCATCCGTCGCTGGTCCCCAGCCAGCTCTACCGCACCAAAGACGGCTGGATTTTTATCATGTGCAACAAGGAGCATTTCTGGGGCGTGCTCGCGGAAAAAGTCGGTAAGCCAGAATGGGCCAACGACCCCGCGTTCAACAGCGCCAAGGTGCGGCTTGAGAATCGCGAAAAGATTACCGAAATGCTCGATGCGGTCTTGATGGTTAAAACGACCGGCGAGTGGCTGGAGATCTTTGCCGGCGAAGTCCCGGCGGCGCCGGTCAACGATATCAAATCTGCTCTCGACAACCCGTTCGTGCGCGATGAAGGCCGCATTCGCGAGTACACTCATGAGGAGCGCGGCGAAATCCCAATGTTGGCGAGTCCGTTTATCTGCCCGGGCGAAGACATGCCGAGCAATGCTGCCCCCCCGTTGGGCGCCCACACCGACGACCTCCTCTCTGAACTCGGTTATGACCAGTCTCGCATCGATCATCTGCGTGAAATTGGTGCGATATGAACTTTGATCGAGTCGTTTCGGCCGACTCCCACATCATGGAACCGCTCGATCTGTGGAGCTCGGCGCTCGGCGACCGGTTTGGCGATCAAACACCACGGGGCCTCAACGAATACGCCAATAAGAAAGGAAGCTTCTTTTTCTCTGGTCGCGAAGTTCTGACCATGGGCGATCCCGAGCAGGAAGCGGGACAGGGATGGGCGGCGGCCGGTTACGATCCGGTCAAGCGCGTCGCATTCCAACAAGAGGCCGGCGTCGAGGCCGAGTTGATCTACCCGACGCTGGGCATCGTTATGCTGCGCAATCAACCGTGCGAGATGTTGCACCCGGCAGCCCAGGTCTACAACGATTGGGCGGGCGCGTTTTGCAGCCACGATCCCAAACGGCTGGTCGGCATCGCCATGCTGCCGATCGACGATGTCGGCTGGGCGGTCGAGGAACTGCACCGCTGTATCAAGCTCGGCTTCAAGGGCGCGATGATTAACACCCTACCGCCGGACGGATGCCCGCCGTACCGCGACCCGAGCTACGGCCCCTTGTGGCGCGCCGCCGAGGAAACCGGCATCCCGCTGACGCTGCATTCCTTGGCCGGCCGAACGCCCTCTCCCTTTGGCTTCCACAAACCCGAGGAGCATGCCGAGGGCCCGCGCACCATGCTCTATGCGTTCTATGAAATAGCCGACGTGCTGGCCAACGAGTTCATCTTCGGCACGATCCTCGACCGCTTCCCAGCGCTGAAGCTTATCTGCATGGAGTTCGAACTGTCATGGATGCCGCATTTCATGTGGCGCCTCGACCAGATACAGTCTGCGTTTACGTTTTATATGGATCTGCCCAAGCTCGAGAGAACGGCGAGCGAGTATGTTACCCAACGGATGTGGCACGGCATGATCGACGACCCCCTCGCTTCTGACGCAATCCCGCACATCGGCACCGAGCGCATCATGTGGGGGTCCGACTTCCCGCATGTGCGGTCGATCGGCCTCAATGCCCATTCCAAACTCACCGACCTTTTCGGAAGTTTTACGGAAGCCCAGCGCGACCAGATGATCGCGGCGACGGTTTCGTCAGTCTACGAACTTTAGGCGTTCTAATGCGAGCCAAGTTCATCGATGTTGCCGGCACGCAAACCCGCGTGCTCCACGAAGGCGAAGGCAACGCCGACGTCCTGTTGTTAATCCACGGTTTCGGATCGAGCGCGGACACCTGGATGCACAATATCGATGCACTGGGCCAAGATTTTCACGTCATCGTACCGGACCTGGTAGGGCATGGATTCACTGGTTCGGTTGATCTTGAGGATGGCCCTTCCCACCCCAAAGCCGTTGAGCATCTGTTTGGTGTGCTCGAAGTCCTAGGAATCGATCGTTTCGTTCCCTGTGGCTCGTCCTATGGCGGCTTGCTCGGCGCATCGATGTACTTTGACGCGCCGGACCGGGTTGCAAAACTGATCATCAATGGGTCGGGATCGACTTTCAATACCGAGGAACAACTCGCGACCGCGCTGCAAGGCACAAAGAAGAATTCGTCGATTGCCATGCTCGATCCGACCTTGGAGAGCTGCCGGATCCGTTCGCGAGGAACGGCCTACGACCCCGCGAGCGTGCCTGAGTCGTTCGTCTTCATGCGCCTCAGCATATATTCACAACCGTATATCGTCGAAGCCTGGCGGAACCAGCTCGACGCGATGATGGACATGGACAAGATGCGCCCTTATCGCATCTATGACCGGCTCGAAGACATCGCGGTCGAGACGCTAGTCGTTTGGGGCCGGCAGGATCCGCGTGGCCTCCATGCGCAAGCCGTCGCCGGTGTCGAACGGATGCCCAATGCGCGGCTCGTCACCTACGAAGAGTGCGGTCACCTGCCGTTTCTCGAAAAGCCGGATCAATATAATGCCGATATCCGAGCGTTCCTGGCCAGTTAAGATTAGTAATCAGCACGATCATACTCACACATGTGATTTCAATAACCCGGGGAGAAAACAATGAAAGTCGAATTTATCGATGCCGGCGGCGTCAACACGCGGGTCATCTACGAGGGCGATAAAAGCAAGAAGGCGATCCTGCTAATCCACGGCTTCGGGATCGGCGCCGAATCGTGGCTGCTTAATATTGACGAGCTCGCCAAGGACTACTACGTCGTCGCACCTGACGGCGTCGGACATGGCTTCACCGATCCGGTCGCGCTCAACGGCGGACCGCCGCACGGCGTCAACCTCAAGCATTTCTTCGATGTAGCCGATGCCATGGGCATGGACCAATTCGTGCCCTGTGGTTCGTCCTATGGAGCGCTGATGGCGGCTCTGATGTGGTTCGAAGCCCCGGATCGCGTGCCGCAAGTGATCCTCAATGGCACCGGCTCGTGCTTCAACAGCGAGGAGGAATTGGCCAACGCGCTGCAAGGCACATTGAAGAACGCCGGCGGGGCCATTCGCACACCAACGCTCGAATCATGCCGTCAACGCATGGGTAACACGGTGTACGACGTCTCGATGGTGCCAGATGACCTGCTGTTGTCTCAGCTCACCGCCTACGCGCAGCCCACTTATATCGGCTGGTGGGAAGAAGCCATGAAGGGAATGATGGACATTCCCGCGATTCGCCCGTACCGAATTCTCGAACGGCTCGAAAAGTTCGATGTCGACACGATGATCGTATGGGGACGTGAGGACCCGCGCGGCATCTATGAGCGTGCGGTTGAGGCCTGCAAGCGGATGCCAAAAGCTGAGCTTGTGACCTTCGAGAAGTGCGGACACTTGCCCTATTTGGAATATCCCGACCTCTTCCACGCAGCCGTGCGGAATTTCGTGAAATAACGGACGATCCCTTGCAGTCGCGCCATCTAGGGATTTCGGCGCATGAAGATGCGCGGATTGACGTCGAGGCCTATGGCGGTTTCTCCGCTCGTGAGTTGCCAAAGCGAAGGCGCATGTCGCCAGGGAGTTCACGAAAACCGAGCGTTGCGCAAAGAAAGAACCGTTGTTCCACGGTGCCTCTGCGAATGTCCTGAGCGTTACCCTGGGACAGGCTCGGGCACGCGCGGCTTCACATATTGTCTTGACGAGCGCGCCGCCCAGACCCTCAGGCAATTTTCCAATACTGACGACGCGCTTGTGGACTGCCCACCCACATCCCGATCACGTCTTTAGCTTCATTGAGCTTGAACCAAACCCGCATCGGTTCGGTCTCGCCGAAAAACTCAGTGTCGGAGATTGGTTGTAAGCCATGGGTGTCGATAAAGAGTTGGATTTCCACCACCGATACATTCGCGTAAATATCAGCGCCGGTCTCATAGCCGCCAGTATACCGGCCCCAGTCGTCCGCCGTTTTCTGCTTGCCGGAACCGACGACTCGCGATTGCCCATCCTGTGGCCGTCCGGCCATGCTGTAAATCCATCGTTGCAACTAACCGCAACGACCACACCCTCATGACCCCGGTGGAACTTGAACGTGGGCATTGGCTTCACGCGCGCCATGGCCAGGTAGAGCGGTAGGGCTTCGCCGTCGACCTCAGGGTTTGATTGCAAACGTTGCGCGAATGCGTCCTCACCACGTGGGAAGATCTCAATCTTATCCCATGGAGATTCGCCAATGAGGCAAACTTTCGATTGATCGTCACCAACGTGCCAATCTGGAAGACGTTATCGATATCGGGAACGTCTTCTTGCCATCCGGCTGCAGGCACAAAAAGATTTGTTGATTG
>CAUZWH010000180.1:0-6382 GCA_963583675.1 Alphaproteobacteria bacterium | reverse complement strand
CCGGCGCGGGCGAAGACAATATGAACGAATAGCGCAGCGAACGGTCTGCGAGACCTATTCCAAGAGCACTTCCGGCGACCTATCAACCGCGACAAATTCAGTCTGATTGCGATCGCCGGGAACACCTATCGCAATCGGACTACTCCTGACCTCACGGATCAGTTTGCGAAGAATTGCGCGTGCAAAATCGTCGTAACTTTCCGCCGTCTCAACAAATGCAGCGGCGCCGACGATGACATCGCTTTGATAGAAACGCTTGAGGTCGGGTTCCTCGTTCAAGATCGTCAACCCGTTGACCGTAATGCCCAACCGTTCGGCACGGGCACGACCCGGCGCCAGCGGTATCCCGTCATTTGTCCGACCGTCGCCCGAGACATCGATTACCCGCCGGCGTCCGTCGATCCCATTGCTTTCAATCAAATCAACCGCGTGGGCGAGCGAATCGCCGATTGCGGTGCTGCCGCCCCAGACAGCGCGCGGTGTGAAATCGATTGTTTCGGCGAACGCGGTCGCGGTCGGACCATCGTGAATGATCGACCAGTCGATCGCCACTCGGCTTTGTCCGGGACCGGCCCACACCGTCATGCACACGGCGATCCCGTCGATCGTAAACGATTCGATCGCGTTGATCAGATCGGGATTGCGAAACGCCGCCGCGTAGCCCGCCATCTGCAAGTTGAACTCGCGATAGTCGACACTGGTCGACGCATCAATCGCGAGGACGAGTTCCAACTCGACGGCTTTTGACGGCATGCTCCAGAGCATGCCGCCAACCACCAGGGCAACCGCTCCGACGTTTCGCCACCAGCGGAAACCGCGCGTGCACGGAGCGGTCATTAGTCCATGGCCAAATCGACATAGCGATCAGCTGGCTCGAGTTGCACGCTCGGCGCGCCACGGATTTCGCGGATAAGTTTGCGCAAAATCGCTTCCTCGAAATCATGATAGTAATTGGCGATCTCGACAAACGACTGCGGACCGCCAACGACGTTCCACAGATAGTAGAGATCAAGCCCGCCTTCATCGTTGAGGATCGTTAGCCCGTTCACCGTAATGCCCGCAGCAATCGCACGATCGCGCCCGAGCGCAGGCTGATGACCGGTATTGGAACGGCCGTCGCCGGACACATCGATAACTCGGCGCCGAGCGCTGATATTATTGGTATCGAAGCGACCGATCGCGCAGGTAATCGCGTCCCCGATCGCCGTGCTGCTGGTCGATAGCGTCCGCGGCACCCGTTCCAATAGTCGGCAAATGCACGAGCACTGGAGCGATCGCGAATAATCGTCCAATCGACCACGGTGACATGGTCTCTAGGTCCGCCCCACAGGACGACGGTAACTGCCATGCCGGCGATGTCGATCGAGTCGATAGCACGCAACATCTCTCGATCACGAAATGCGGCGGCATATCCCGCCATCTGAAGTTGGTATTCGCCGGCATCGACGCTTGGTGACGCATCGATCGCAAGAACGAGTCCGAGTTCAACCGCCCGCACCTCACCGACATTGGCGAGAACAATGATCGAGACAATCAGCGATGCGAACGCTTGCCGCGATTTGATTGACATGATGAACCCCCATATCCGAGCCCATGCGGATCTCATGGCGAAAGCACGTGTTGGGGTGTGATATTGGCGAAATCGATCACCCCATCAGACCGAGAGACCGGGAGCCCGATAATTTCTCGGATCAACTTGCGCAAGACGGCGGCGGGCATCTGCTCAAATCGATCTACCCGTTCAACAAATGCCGTCGGGCCACCGATAACGTAGCGTTTGAAATAGAGATCCAATGCCGCCCGCCGCATGACTACCAGGCCGTTGATCGTAACGCCGTCGGCGACGGCGCGATCGCGCGCCGACCCGGGTAGGCCGCCTTCATTGGAACGTCCGTCGGCCGATAGGTCTATGGTTTGCCGGTTTGCTTCAAACCCATTGGTCGCGAATTGCTTGAGCGAGAAATCGATCGCATCGCCGATCGCCGTGAGGTCGCCGCTATCGTATCGCGGCATCGCAGCGATCCGATCGGCGAAAGCGCTGGCTGATGGGGCACCCCGCAACAACATCCAATCGACTGCGACAACCGGATTGCCGTCGCCCGCCCATTGCAGGAGCGAAACGGCGATCCCGTTATCGCCGGCGCTGTCGATCTCATTGTGGACGTCAGGGTAACGAAACGCCGCCGCATATCCTTCTATCTGAATACGGAATTCGAAGTCATTGATGCTGGACGACGTATCGACGGCGAGCACCAGTTCGAGATCGGCCGGCGCCGCCGCGAGCTGCGGCGGCGCCAGAAACACAGCCATCACCGCCAACCAGACGCTCGGTTTCGCCAGTGGAGGCCTCCCCCTGACTCCCAGGATTAGTATCCTTTTCGCAAACTGTTCTCGGTTACCAACCGTTGCGGAGCTCGCGCAGTTTGATGAAGACTTCTTTCGGATCGGGATCATCCGACATTTCGGGAAATGCCTCGCGCAATCTCTCGATGACGATCGGGTTATGGAGCCGGAAAAACGCGTTTATCTCCTTTTCGAGGCCGATCGTTGTCACCTTAGGTGCGTGCGGACTCTGCTGTTTGATCTCGGGCAATAGGGATGCCGCGCGCTGATTGTCCGGCTCGCGGTCGAGTGTGAATTGCAGGTTGTTTTCGATGTAGTCATGGCCTGGATAAATCAGCGTTTCGTCCGCGAGTTTGGCGAGTTGGCCAACAAATGTCTGATAGAGCTCGGCCGGGTGTCCACCGCCATGGCAGTTGCCGGCGCCCGCGTTGAACAAGGTATCGCCGCACACCAAGGCTGGTTGATCGGCGTGCGCGAGCAGGCAGACGTGCGACATTGTATGGCCCGGCGTATCCAGAGCTTCAAGTTCGACGGTCTTGCCGATCTTGATTTTGTCGCCCGCTTTGAGCCCGATATCGATGCCGGGAATGCTACCACCGGCGCCCGCATGCGCCAGCAGCTTCGCCCCCGTCGCAGCAATCATCGCATCGTTACCGCCGGTGTGGTCGCCGTGCTCGTGGGTGTTGAGGATTTGCGTTATCTCCCAACCCTTCTCTTTGGCAGTCCGCAAACAGAGATCCGACTCCAACGGATCAATCGCCAGCGCTTCGCCGGATTCGCTGCAGGCGATCAAATAGTTGAAGTTGCGATAGGCATTCTCGGTATAGATCTGCTCGACTATCACGCTCGTCTCCTTGTGCGTTTGGCTCTAGAAGCCGCCTTCGAAGGCAATTTCGGCAACAGGTTTACGGGTATTGGGGGCCTCCATATCGCGGGCCCCTTCGGGAAGATCATCAATTTCACCGGGCCGTCCCACCGCAATCATCACCTCAACCGCGAACCCATCGGGCACGTTAAGATCGGTCTTGGCTTTGTCGTAGTCAAAGCCTTGCAGGCCGTGCGTGACCAACCCCATGGCCGTCGCTTGAAGAGCAAGATTCTGCCACGCAGTGCCAGTGTCAAAAGAGTGGGTGCGCGCTGGATTGTCGTTTCGTTCGAAAGTTGTGCGCGACACCAGCACAATTAGGGCGGCTGCGTTCTTCGCCCAACCCTGATTGCCCTCAACCATAAGTGCAAAGAACTTGCCCCAATGCGCCGATCCGCGAGTGGCGTAAAGAAAGCGCCAATGTTGCGCGTTGTAGGATGAGGGCGCCCAGCGTGCGGCCTCGAACAGCGTCATCAACTCGTCGTTGCTGAGTTCTTCACCAGACATCGCGCGCGGCGACCATCGCCGATACAGCAGAGATTCGATCGGCCAATCCGGTTTGCGGTGATCGTCGACATCGAGGTCGGTAGGCTTCATGGCATCCTCCGCTTAAGCAACATAAGAGCCGCCGCTCGCGCTGACCCAACTGCATCTTGAAACGCAATCGCGACGGCGTCGCTTCTTTATTTCGCGAGCACGCTTTCGGTGAGCTTGGCCCAATAGCTGGCGCCGATCGGTAGTACGTCGTCGCTGAAATCGTAATGCGGATTGTGCAACGTACAGCCGCCCTCACCTGGTCCATTACCGATCCAAACATAGGACCCCGGTCTTTTCTGCAGCATGAATGAGAAATCCTCCGCGCCCATCAACGGCGTCACGTCGCGGTTAAGATTAGCGGCACCGACGATCTGTTCGGCCGCATTGGCCGAAAGTTCGACCTCGTCGGCGGTGTTGATCGTCGGCGGATAACCCGTGTGATAATCGAGATCCACCGTGCAACCCGCGCTGGCTGCGATCCCTTCGGCGACGCGCTGCATAAGCGGTTTTATCGTTGCCTGGACATCGGCTGTGAACGCGCGCGTGGTCCCGCCCAAAGTCACCTCATCGGGAATGACGTTGTACGTATGACCGGCCTCAACCTTGGTGACACTGATGACGATTGAATCGACCGGATCCGTAATCCGGCTGGCGATGGTTTGAAAACCCTGAATGATCTGGGCCGCTGTTACCACGGGATCGATCCCAAGGTGCGGCATCGCGCCGTGCGCGCCTTTACCTCTAATCACGAGATCGAAGCTATCGGCGGCAGCCATCATCGTACCTACCTTGGCGCCCATCGTGCCGACTGGCATGCCCGGCATGTTATGCATCCCGTACACGCCATCGACCGGGAATTGTTCAAACAACCCCTCGTCGACCATCACCTTACCCCCGCCCTCGTTTTCCTCGGCCGGCTGAAAGATGAAATGCACGGTGCCGGCAAAATTTCGGGTTTCGGCGAGATATTTTGCGGCGCCCAGTAGCATCGTCGTGTGCCCATCATGTCCGCAGGCATGCATCTTGCCGTCGTTTTGCGAACGGTGATCGAAATCGTTCTTTTCCGAAAGATGAAGCGCGTCCATATCAGCGCGCAGGCCGATGGCGCCGTCGCCCGCGACGTTACCCTTGAGCGTGCCCACGACTCCGGTCTTAGCGATACCGCGATGGACCTCGATGCCAAATGCCTCGAGTTTGGCGGCGACGATGTCGGACGTGCGGTCCTCTTCGAACGCGGTCTCAGGATGAGAATGGATGTCCCGCCGCCAGGCGGTCATTTCCTCGTGGAACTCAGCAATACGGTTGATAATCGGCATGGTACGCCCTCCCTACTCCGCTGCTAGGGTAACCGGTTTTGGTAAAATGCGCGCTAGTAGAGCGCTAAGCCCCGCGATCGTCATGGCAATGGCGACGACCCGGAACAACCATTGTGGCTGGTTGATCGCGATGATCCAGCCAAACGCCGCCGGTGCGATCGCGCCGCCAAGATCGAGCGCCGAATAGACAAAGCCGAACACGCGGCCGGTCGACCCTTCCGGCGCGACCTTTCGCACGATCATATCCCGCGATGGCATCACCACGCCGAACGACGCCCCGGCGGCGAACAGCACCAGACCTATGACGACCACGTCAACCCGTATCGCGCCGAACCACGCGAGCGTGGCCCCGCTATCGAACATCATGGTCGAAACCGGGATTAGCGAGAAAGCTAGAATCATCGTGCCGCCGACGACGAAGCCGGCCGCAGTGAGCTTGTCATGATTATCGATACGATCCGCGATCGAACCGCCCGGTATGATGCCCATAACGTAGCCGGCCAGGAATACGGTGAGCAGCGTGTTAGCGACCAGAAACGGCAACGCATAGTAAGTTGTGAAAACAATTACCGAGTAGGTCGTGAAAGCCAGCAGAGTGATGGCAATCATCAGAAAAAACACGAAACACGACAGAATCGCAGGCGAGAGCAGAAAGCCCGAATTCTTAAGATCGAACAAGGGCAATCGGACCGATGCTTTCTGATCGGCGCCGGTGTCATCGAGCAATAGGTTACGAAACGCGATTAGGGCAACGACCGTCAGTAAGCCAGCGCCGCCGGCGACGGCAACTGCGATTTGCCAACCGAACGCGACAGCCATCCCACCCATAACCAACGGCGCAGCCATATAGCCAATATTGCCGGCAAAGCCGTGCCACCCATAAGCGCGGCCGAGGAAATCTTGACGAACTGATGCCTGAAAAATCGCGAAATCGGCCGGATGAAATACGCTGTTGCCGAGACCGGCTATTGCCATCAGGCCCATAGCCACCCAATAATTGGGGAAGAAAGCGAGCAGGAAAAACGAGCCCGACAACAAAGTCGCGCCGATGATTAGGAGATTACGGGCGCCGAACCGATCGACCACGAATCCAGCCGCAACCTGGGCAACGCCGGAGGCGGCAAACATGACCGCAACCAGAAATCCGAGTTCGCTAAAACTGACACCGTAGACTCCCGCAAGGATCGGAAACATAGGCGGCAGGCCGACCTGAAAGAAGTGGCTAAAGAGGTGCGCCGCCGAAATGACGGTGACAACTTTCGTCGCGCCTTCGCGCGGTGCAATTGCGGGTACGGACATAGGGGGATGCAGCGACAAGCCT
>CAUZWH010000179.1:0-6392 GCA_963583675.1 Alphaproteobacteria bacterium | reverse complement strand
GCACTCACCTCACGCACATAGGGAGCATCATTCGACACCGGACCAAAAACATTGAACACACTGTTGTCGCGGTCGACGACCACGAGAAAAAAGGGTTCGGGATGAAGATGATCGCTCGACACTCTATACTCTGCCTTGTTCACCGATAGTCGCGAACAGTAACAAACTCGCTTTCATCACAACGTCGCGAAACCGTTACAGGCGGGGGATTTCAACATCTGGGTTATATAACGCGTCGCTCTCGCGCCGCAACGATCGAATGGAGCCACTCATTCGCTTCAACCGGAACTGGAGAGTAGCGAGGCGCCTTTAGGCAGCGTCGGCCGCTTCCGTACCGAGACTTTCTTCGGCGCTTGGTTCGTAGCTGAGATTCGAGGCGAGCCAACGTTCCATTTCGCCAGTTCCAACTCCCTTACGACGCGCGTAGTCGGCCACCTGATCACGCGATACACGACCTAAGCCAAAATACTGACTTTCCGGGTGCGAGAAATAGAAACCGCAGACCGATGCCATTGGCGACATGGCAAAACTTTCGGTTAGCGAAATATCGACACGGTTTTGTACGTCTAGAAGCTCGAACAAAGTCTGTTTTTCGGTATGGTCGGGACAGGCTGGATAACCTGGGGCTGGCCGTATCCCTTGGTATTTCTCCGCTATCAGATCCGCATTGCTCAATTCTTCATCGGGACGATAGCCCCACAACTCGCGGCGCACTCTCTCATGCATATGTTCGGCGAACGCTTCGGCAAATCGATCACCTAGCGCTTTAACTAGGATCGAACTGTAATCGTCGTTGTCGGCCTCGAACTCGGCCGCCTTTTGCTCCAAGCCACGGCCTGCCGTTACAACGAAGGCACCGATGTAGTCAGCGACGCTGCTTTCTTTAGGCGCGATGAAATCAGCTAACGCGTAGTTTGGGCGCCGCTGTTCCTCGCGGGTCATTTGCTGTCGAAGCGTATGGATCGTGGCCAGCGTTCGCGACCGCGTTGCGTCCTCATATACCTCGATATCATCGTGCCCTAACGAATTCGCCGGCCAGAAACCAATTACGGCCCGTGGCGATGTCCAGGCGTCGCTGACGATGCGATCGAGCATTGCTAGAGCGTCGCTATGCAGGCTACGTGCGACCTCGCCGACCTTATCGTCCTCGAGAATGTCGGGAAATCTTCCGTATAATTCCCATGCTGAAAAGAATGGCCGCCAGTCGATACGAGGAATCAGTTCTTCGAGCGGGTAGTTTTCGAACTCGATCAAGCCAAGTTCCTTCGGCGCCGTCGGCGTGTACGCCGCCCAGTCAATCGGCGCTTTGTTCTTGCGCGCATCGGCCAGAGCCAGTTGCTTCTTTTCGGCCTGTTGCCGCAGATGGTTGTCTCGCAAATTGCGATACTCTTCTTTGATCTTGCCGGCATAAGGCGCGCAATTTTCATTTGAAAGCAGAGTGCTGGCGACACCCACAGCCCGAGACGCGTCGGGAACATAGATCAGCGGTCCCGAATAGTTCGGCGAAATTTTCACCGCTGTGTGTACTTTACTTGTGGTGGCGCCACCGATCAGAAGCGGCAATTCAAACTCCATCCGCTCCATTTCCTTTGCGACGTAGCACATCTCCTCGAGGCTGGGCGTAATCAGTCCGGACAGACCGACGATGTCGACATTTTCGGCACGCGCCGTTTCCAATATTTTCGCGCACGGCACCATGACGCCCAGGTCCATCACCTCGTAATTGTTGCACTGAAGCACGACTCCAACGATGTTCTTGCCGATATCGTGGACATCTCCTTTCACGGTGGCCATCAGGATCTTTCCCTTGGTCTGTTGCACACCGCCTTTCTCGGCTTCGATGTAGGGCATTAGGTGCGCGACAGCTTTTTTCATCACCCGTGCGCTCTTCACAACCTGAGGCAGAAACATTTTTCCGGCGCCGAACAGGTCGCCAACGACATTCATCCCCGCCATCAGCGGACCCTCTATGACCGAAAGCGGCCGTTCGGCAGCTAGACGTGCCTCTTCGGTATCTTCGATGATGTAGTCAGCGATCCCGTTGACCAGAGCGTGCGTCAAACGGCCCTGCACGTCGGTGTCGCGCCAGGCGAGATCGACTTTTACTTCCTGCCCCCCACCGCGATACCTCTCGGCCAAAACCAACAAACGATCCGTGGCATCGGGATCACGATTGAGAATCACGTCCTCGACGGCGTCGCGCAGGTCTCGAGGAATGTCCTCGTAGATCGCCAGCTGACCGGCGTTCACGATGCCCATGTCCATCCCGGCCACAACCGCGTGATAGAGGAATACCGAGTGCATCGCCTCACGTAGGCGATCGTTGCCGCGGAACGCGAACGACACATTGGAGAGGCCACCCGATATATGAACGCTCGGCAATTCTTGCTTGATCCGGCGCGTCGCCTCGAAAAACGCGACGGCGTAATCGTTATGCTCTTCGATCCCGGTCGCGACAGCAAAGATGTTGGGATCAAAGATAATGTCTTCCGGCGGGAACCCAGCGGTTTCGGTCAGTAATTTGTAACAGCGCGCGCAGATTTCAAACTTGCGATCAGCTGTATCAGCCTGTCCTTGTTCGTCGAACGCCATAACCACGACCGCCGCGCCATAGCGACGCACCAACTTGGCCTGACGAATAAAATCTTCCTCACCCTCTTTGAGGCTAATCGAGTTAACGATCGACTTGCCTTGAACGCATTTCAGACCGGTTTCGATGACCGACCATTTCGATGAATCGATCATCATTGGAACGCGGCTGATATCGGGCTCCGATGCGATAAGCTTGAGAAATCTCTCCATCGATGCTTCGGCATCGAGCATAGCATCGTCCATATTGATATCGATGATTTGCGCACCGTTCTCAACCTGCTGTCTGGCAACGGCGAGCGCCGCTTCAAAATCATCTGCCATGATCAACTTTTTGAACTTGGCGGATCCGGCGACATTCGTGCGCTCACCAATGTTGACGAAGTTTCCGTTCATGCGACGAGCTCAAAAGGTTCGAGGCCGGCCAATCGAAGGCGGGCGGGTTTGGTGGGGACCTCCCGTGGTGCCACGCCCTCGATCGCATCGTGCAATGCAGCAATGTGATCGGGCGTGGTGCCGCAGCAACCGCCAACCACATTGACGAGCCCGGCTCGTGCCCACTCCCCCAAATGCTCCGCGGTGATCTCGGGTCGCTCGTCATATTCACCGAACTCATTCGGCAATCCGGCATTGGGGTAAGCACTTACATAACAATTTGCCACCCGCGCCAGTTCGGCGACATAGGGACGCAGCTGCTCGGCACCGAACGCGCAGTTCAAACCGATCGTAAAAGGGCTCGCGTGCTGAACCGAGTTCCAAAACGCCTCCGCCGTTTGACCAGACAGCGTGCGCCCCGACAAATCAGTGATGGTACCCGACACGATAACCGGCAAGGGGCCACCCAGTTCGTCGAACAAATCCCCAAATGCGAAAAGCGCCGCCTTGGCGTTCAACGTATCGAACACCGTCTCCAATACGAGGAGATCAGCGCCGCCAGCTATCAGCCCCCTGGCGGCAACCAGGTAGGCATGATGCAGGTCGTCGAAACTGACATTGCGATAGGCTGGGTTGCTAACGTCAGGGGAAATCGACGCCGTTTTGTTGGTCGGGCCGAGTGACCCCGCGACAAATCGAGGCTTGGTCGGATCGCGTTCGGTCGCATCGCGAGTCGCGGTTTTTGCGATTTCTGCGCCGGCCCTGTTGATTTCGAACGATAAGTCGCTCAAACCATAATCGGCTTGCGAGATTTCAGTGGCGTTGAATGTATTGGTCTCAATAATGTCGGCGCCGGCACCCAGAAATCTTTCGTGAATGTCACGAATGACGCCGGGTTGGGTTAGGTTGAGGACATCATTATTGCCGCGCTGATCGTGGTCATGATCGTTGAAGCGATCGCCTCGAAACGCCGCTTCGTCCAACATGCAAGCCTGGATCATGGTGCCCATCGCACCATCGAGCAGGAGGATGCGTTCCGCGGCAACGCGATCAAGATGGTCGCGCACGGTCGTCATGGTGCGTCTCCTTGTGCGGCCCAGTGCTCATTCGCCCTGATGCCGAGAATATGGCAGATGGCGTAGGAGAGATCGGCGCGGTTCAGCGTGTAAAAATGAAAATCGCGAATACCGATGTCGTGCAGGCGTCGGCATTGTTCGGCGGCGACAGTCGCCGCTACCAATTTGCGCGTTTCGGGATCATCGTCGAGACCCTGAAACATATCCGCGAGCCAACCCGGAACCGACGCACCGCTCATCTTGCTGAAACGAACAACCTGACCGAAGTTCGTCACTGGTAGGATGCCGGGAACAATCGGCACCGTGATACCCGCCGCGCGGGCACGGCCGAGAAAAGTCATAAACACGTCGGTATCGAAGAAGTATTGAGTGATCGCGCGCGTGGCACCCGCATCGATCTTGCGCTTTAGATTGTCGAGATCAGACGAAGCGCTTCGTGCCTCTGGATGAGTCTCAGGGTATGCGGCAACACTAATCTCAAAATCGCCGACCTGCTTTAGACCAGCGACAAGCTCAGCAGCAAACTGATAGCCATCCGGATGTTGAACAAAGCCATCTTCATTGGGCGGATCCCCCCGCAACGCGACGATATGCCTAATGCCGGAGGACCAGTACGACCGGGCCACGTCATCGACCTCGGCTCGGCTTGCGCCCACGCAAGTTAGATGCGCCGCCGGCATTAGGCTCGTCTCGTCGAGTATGCGCTTAACAATGGCGTGGGTGCGCTCCCTGGTGCTGCCCCCGGCGCCATAGGTGACCGAAACGAACTGTGGCCCGAGAGGCTCGAGGCGCTCAACCGTTCGCCATAAAGTGGCTTCCATCTCCGCGTTTTTGGGCGGGAAAAATTCGAACGACACGCGAAGATCGGCGCCGATGCCGGCGCGTGATCGAGCGGCCTGATCATTCCACGCTTTCTTGTCGGCCGGCGAAAGTGTCGCGGTTGCTGACGTCATGCAGCGGATTCCTTCAGGGGTTCATCGATCAGCTGTCGAACGCCGGGGCGATTGGCATGCCAAACCATCACCGTGAGCGGCTCACCCTCCAAGCGGACGGCTTCGTCGCAGATCAATCCATTGGCCCGAAACCAAGATGCGACCTCTTCGTCGGTGAAGCCGAGCCGGCGGTGAGCATGATCCGCGCGAAGATACTCCAATGCGTGCGGAGCAAAATCGGCGACGATCATACGGCCCCCCGGTCGCAGCAAACGCGCCGCCTCGCCGATCACACGCGCAGGCTCGTTGGCAAAATGTAGGACCTGATGAATCGTAATCAGATCAATCGAGTCTTCCTCAAACGGAAGGGTGTACATATCCGACAGTCGCACGTAGCAATGGCGCAGCCCCGCTCGCTCCAAATTAGTGCGGGCGATAGAAAGCATCTCGTGGGAGAGATCTACGCCGATCCCCCGGGCCACGTAAGGCGCCAGAATCTCCAGAATTCGACCGGTGCCGGTGCCGATGTCGAGGGAATCGCGGTACCGGCCGCCGGCGACGGCGTCTACAAATACTTGCTCGACCCGTTGTTCGGGCACATGGAGCGCACGAATCTCATTCCAACGTAGCGCATTCTCGCGAAAGTACGTGGCGGCAGCAGCAGCTCGAGTTGCCTTAATTTTCTCGAGCCGTTCACTATCGCGCAAGTAGGTTGGGTCATCACCGGGAACCATCGCGACGACAGCGCGCGCTAGCTCAGCACTAGCACCCACATCTGCCAGCCGAAAAAAGACCCAGGAGCCCTCCCGAAATCGGTGCAAGAGTCCGCCGTCACAAAGTAACTTCAGGTGACGTGAAACCCGCGGCTGGCTCTGACCGAGGATTTGAGTGAGCTCACTTACAGTAAGCTCGCCGCGAGCGCACAATGTGAGCAAACGTAGCCGAGAATCCTCTCCCGCGGCGCGCAGACCCTCAAGCAGTTGTTTCATGACACCTTCGCAGTCACAGCAACTCAACGGCGCTGAGGAAAACGAAAGCTCCCATACGGCCACTCACATCAATACATCAAGATATCTTTATGTATAATTTATTCGTGGCCGCGTCAAGGGGCAAAGAGATAAGCGACTTTTTGGCAACACAGTCGCGGAAAGGCGCCACATACGTTCGGTGGTACGTAGTCAAGCCCAAAACGATATGGTAAGGAACGTGGACTATGAAATTTGTTAGCTATTGTTATAAGTTGCACCGACTTCAGGGCACAGGCCTTCGCTCACTGGTGCAAAACTTTGACTTTAAAGTAATATTTTCTCGATATAGCGTTGCGAACTGATCACGCGGGTAAGAGTAACTTCAGGTTGGCAAGGCGCATGGGAGACTTGACCACAGGATTTCAGCGAACCCTATCGGCGGCGACAATCGT
>CAUZWH010000178.1:0-6398 GCA_963583675.1 Alphaproteobacteria bacterium | reverse complement strand
TACGGCCGCCTGAGGCAGGGTGAGTAAATGCCGGTCGGCGCGATCCTGGTGAAAGACAGCTTTACCGTGACGTCGGACGGTGACGTGTTTGGCGGCGCTATGTTCATCATGGAAAAGCTGCCCGAGGGCATGAGCACGGAAACCGATGGCTGGCGTTACGTTATGGTAATGCCCGACGGTAGCCTGCTCGGCGACAGCACGGGCGACCGCTCCGAGGACGTTCGCTTCTGCCACAGTTGCCACATTACGATGGCCAGCAGCGACTATCTGTTCTTCGTCTCCAAGAAGTACCGACATTAGAAAAACAAGGGCGTTAAGCGGCCCTTCGCTTGCGCATCATCTAAGAAGCATTGACCTCTGATAAGTGACTTTTAACAATGCGCTTCCTGCAGTGGGAGGCGTTCAATGCTCAAAATTTACGGCCGGGCCAATTCCGGCAATGTTCAAAAAGTGACATTTGCGTGCGATGAGATGGGCGTCGCGTTCGACCGAGTCGATGTCGGTGCGCAACATGGCGGCAACGACACGCCCGAATATCTTGCAATGAATCCCAACGGCCGCGTGCCGACGGTCGACGAAGATGGCTTCATTCTGTGGGAGTCGAACAGCATCGTTCGCTATCTGACGGCCAAACATGATCTGGGCGGTCTTTATCCTGCGGACTTACGCGTCCGCGCCGATGCCGAGCGCTGGATGGATTGGCAATTGAGCACACTCGGGCCGGCATTTACGCCAATGTTTTTTGGCTTGGTGCGCATGTCCGAAGCCGAGCGTAACCACGATGCAATCGAAACGTCGCGCGCCGAGACGGCCAAGCTGTTCAGCTTTATGGACAGGCAGCTCGACGGCCGTAACTACCTCGCCGCCGACACCCTCACGATGGGAGATATCCCCTTTCTAGGGTTCATCTATCGCTGGTTTGAGATGGATATCGAACGGCCGTCCCTACCGAATTTAGACGCGTGGTATCAGCGCCTTTGCGAACGCGAAACATTTCGTAAGCACATAATGATCGGCTTGAGCTGAGATCTCTGCGAGGGAGCGCCGCCCTTTTGCAGGCGGGGCTATGCAGGTGGCTTGGCGTCCGCCTGGCTCGATAGTTCACCGTGCCAACCGGTGCCTGAGGCGTTAACGCAAGCCAGACCTTCGGTCATCTCGACTAGCGTCCATGTCCCCCTGCGCGACGTGTAGAGAAAAATGCGATTTCCATTCTCGTGGTCGGCGACCGCCAATCGATGCTCGGCATACGCATCGCGCAGGTAGTCACCCAGCTCCTGTAGTTCCATGCAACGGCCACTATCGGCGACATTTGCCGCGGCTGCCGGTGCTGCGTTCAGACCAAGCAAAACGGCCGCAATTGCGGCAATCCTAAACATACTCTTCTCCTGTATGGGCGCGCGCGCCGAAGCTAACGCATACTCGGTATGGGTTAGCCGAGGCCTAATTTCCAGAGCCATCGCGATCACTTTTTCGGGTGCGACGCCCACGACTCGCGGATTTTTCGAAGCGTGTCGCGTCAACAGCTATCAATTCGCCGTGACGCCGCGTTAACGAGCGTGATGCGCTAAACGCAGATCACGGCGCCGGCTGCGACCATGTCATCGATTTCCTGATCGGAATAACCGAACTCGGTGAGGACTTCTCGCGTGTGTTGGCCATAAAGGGGGGCCGCCCGTTGAACACCAGAGGGCGTGTGCGAAAACTTGATTGGCGGGCCCAGCGTTTTCATGGGGCCGATCTTGGCGTGCTCCACTTCGGTGATCATGCCGCGGGCTATCGTTTGAGGATCCGCCTGCATTTCCGCGATATCGAGAATTGGTCCGGCGGCGACGCCCGCTTCTTCGAGCCGGGTGAGCCAATCGTCACTAGTGCGCTCCTTGAACAAGGGTGCCAGGGTCTCTTGTAAAGCGGCCAGGTTGTTCATGCGCTGCAGATTGTCACTGAAGCGGGGATCATCGTTGAGCTGGGGCGCGCCGATAACGTCGACGATCCGAAGCCAGCTTTGCTGGTTGGCACCGCCGATATTAATCCAGCCGTCGGCGGTTTCGACCGCTTGGTAGGGCGCGTTGAGCGGGTGCGCCGAGCCCATGGCGTGTGGCGGGGTTCCGGTTGCCAGGTAGATAGCTGATTGCCAGAAGGTATGGATGATGCCGGCTTCGAACAGCGAGGTATCGACGATCTGTCCCTCGCCGGTTTTCAGTTTGTGAGTGTAGGCCGCCAGGATACCCATCGCGCCAAGAAAGCCGGCGGTGATATCGGTGACCGGGGGCCCGATCTTGACCGGCGGTCCATCGGGGCGCTCGCCGGTGATGCTCATCAGCCCGCTCATCCCCTGCGCAATGAGATCGAAGCCGCGCCGATCGGCATAGGGGCCATCGCGACCGAACGCTGAGATCGCCGCGTAGATGAGGCCCGGATTGCGTTCGCGTAAGTGCTCATAGCCAAAGCCGAGTCGATCCATGACGCCGCGTTTGAAGTTCTCAGTCAGCACGTCGGCCTTCTCGATCAGGCGCCACAACGCTTCTTTACCAACCTCGGTCTTGAGATCAAGGGCGATGCCGCGTTTGTTGCGATTGATCATCATGAAGGCTGCCGACTCGCCTTCGATCGCAGGCGGAATCGAGCGTCGCGAGTCGTCACCATCGGGGACGCGCTCGACCTTGATGACGCTGGCGCCCATGTCGGCCAGCATGACCCCGCAGGTTGGGCCCGCCAGGTGGTGGCATAGCTCGATAACTAGAACGCCCTTTAGCGGGCCTGTCGATTCCCCAACCATCGGCTTCTACTTACCTTTGAAGATGGCCTGGCGTTTTTCGAGAAACGCTCTGTAGCCCTCGTGGAAATCAGCGCTGTCATAACAATCATAGGCGCTGTCGCGTTCGTCATCACTGATCGGGCTGGGGTCCGCAGCGCGTAAAATGGCTGCCTTGTGCCAGCGATTGGTTAGCGGCGCGCGCGCAGCGATGCCACGCGCGATGTCCAGGCTGGTCGTTTCGACCTCATCGTCGGCGACGAGGTGGTGGACTAAACCCATCCGATAAGCGTAATCGGCGTCGAAGATTTCACCGCGCAAAAGGATTTCGTAGGCGAACGCACGTCCGACCACGGCGACCAGGGCTTCGAGTTCGGCGTGGGAGACCACCAGGCCGAGCTTGTTGCTGGGAATACCGAATTTCGAAGATGCCCCGCACACGCGGATGTCGCACCGGGTGGCGATCTCGACGCCGCCACCGATGCAGAAACCTTTGATCATAGCAACGGTGGGATGGCGGCATTCGCCGATCGCGTGCATCGCGCGCGTCACGGCGGCGCCATAAATTTTCCCGTTAGCGCGGCCTTTGCGGTTGTTTTCGAACTCCGAGATATCGGCGCCGGCCACGAACGCCTTATCGCCGGCTCCACGCAACACGATGCAGCGCAAGTCATCCTCTTTTGAGAGGTCGTTCATGACATCACCGATACCGCGCCATACCGCGAGGTTAACCGCGTTGCGGCGTTCCGGCCGATTGAAGATTACCGTGGCGATCGGCCCGTCACGTTCAATGAGTAAGGGATCTTCGGACATTCGTCGTTCCTATGTACTTGCCTATGTTCTTGCCTGTGTTTTGGCGCCTATTCTCTCGCACTCCAACTTATAGACCAAAGCCGATGCGCGGTCGTTTGTGGTGGCTATGCGGTCGCCGCGTCGAGATCGGCGAGTACGTCATCGCCTAGGACGAGATCGGCGTGTTCGAGCACGTTTTCCAGTTGGGCGATGCGCGAGCAACTGGTCAGCACGGTCGCGACACCGGGGCGGGACTGAACCCAGGCCATTGCCATCGCCGCGGGATCGAGGCCATGGCGTTTCGCAACCGCGACATAACGGTCGGCGCGGTCCAACATTTCCGTTGAACCAAACCGCTGGCGTGCGTAATCGAGGTCGGCGAAGCGGGTGCCCTTGGCAAACTTTCCGCCCGAGTATTTACCCGATAGCGCGCCTTGGGCGAGCGGCGAAAAAGCCATCATCCCGACGCTTTCGCGTTCGCACACTTCCGACATTCCCTGGTCGTATTGCCGCGACAGCAGATTGTACTGATTTTGCAGCGAGACGATGCGCGGTAGTCCGGTCGTCTCGGCCAGGGCGACGAGGCGGGTGAGGCCCCAGGGCGTTTCGTTGCTGACCCCGGCGTAACGAACCTTGCCCGCGTCGATTAGCCGATCAAACGCTTCGAGTTGCGCCTCTATCGGCACGTGGCGATCCGGCCAGTGGGTTTGGTAAAGGTCGATGTAGTCGGTCTTCAGGCGCTTGAGTGAGGCATCGCAGGCGGCCGCGAAATGATGCCAGTCGAGGGCGTTAAATCCACCCCGGATATGCGGCACGATGTCTCCGAACTCGGCCCGGTTGGCGCCGCTGATCTTGGTCGCCAGGATCACCGCATCGCGCGGCTTGCCCTTGAGCCAGGTGCCGACAATTTCCTCCGACTTTCCGGTCAGCTTGGGATCGTCGGGCGCTGGATACATCTCGGCGACGTCGATCAGGTTAATGCCGCCATCGAGCGCCGCGTCGAGCAGACGGCGGCTCGCGGCCAGATTGAGCTGGGTGCCCATATTCATGGTGCCGAGGCCATAGCTGGAGACCCGTAGGCCGCTGCGTCCGAGTCGTTGATATTGCATAGGGCACTCGTTGGTTCGCTTGCTGCGCGATGAGGCAGGTTGATAGTCTAGGCGCGGGCCGCGATGGCCTGTCAATCAACTATCACGCTTCCCTTCATCGAACTTCATCAATCGCACTGAGTCTGCGGGGCACCATGGCATCCGATCAACACGCCAATCCAAAATCCGATATCGACATTGCGCAGGCAGCGACGCTGAAGCCGATTCAAGAGATCGGCGACAAACTGGGTATCCCCGCCAGCAGTCTCGAGCCTTATGGGCATACCAAGGCGAAGCTCAACTTCGACTTCATCGACGGTCTCGCCGATCGTCCTGACGGCAAGCTCATTCTCGTAACCGCGATGACACCGACGCCGGCGGGTGAGGGTAAGACGACAACGACGGTGGGACTCGGCGACGCGCTTAATCAGATTGGCAAGAACGCGATGAGCTGCCTGCGCGAACCCTCACTCGGGCCGTGCTTCGGGATGAAGGGCGGCGCTGCCGGCGGTGGCTATGCCCAAGTCGTGCCGATGGAAGATATCAACCTGCATTTTACCGGCGATATGCACGCGATCGGCGTTGCCAACAATCTGCTGGCCGCGGCGATCGACAATCACGTCTATTGGGGCAACGATCTTGCCATCGACCCGAGGCGGATCGCCTGGCGCCGTGCGGTCGATATGAACGACCGCGCTCTGCGCGACATCGTCGTTAGCCTGGGTGGGGTCGCCAATGGATTCCCGCGCCAGGACGGGTTCGATATCACTGTCGCTTCGGAAATCATGGCGATTTTCTGTCTTGCGCGCTCGATCGACGACCTCAAGCGTCGTCTCGGCAATATCGTAATCGGCTACACCCGGGCGCGCGACCCGGTTACCGCCGAGCAGGTCGGCGTTTCGGGAGCGATGGCGGCAGTTCTAAAAGACGCGATCAAACCCAACCTCGTCCAGACTCTGGAAAACAATCCGGTGTTCGTTCACGGCGGGCCATTTGCCAATATTGCGCACGGCTGCAACTCAGTGCTGGCTACGCAAGTGGCGCTTAAGTTGTGCGACTACGTCGTGACCGAAGCTGGCTTTGGCGCTGACCTCGGTGCCGAGAAGTTCTTTGATATCAAATGCCGCAAGGCTGGCCTGGCGCCCGATTGCACCGTCATCGTGGCAACCGTGCGCGCCCTCAAAATGCATGGCGGAGTTGCCAAGGACGCGCTCGGTGCGGAAAATCTCGAAGCGCTGAAAGCCGGGTGCGACAATCTGGTGCGTCATATTGAAAACATGAAGAAATACGGCGTTCCGGTCGTCGTGTCGGTCAACGCCTTCAGCTCGGATACCGAAGCCGAGCACAAACTCATTCAAGAGGTAGTGGCGGGTCAGGGCGCGAAGGCGGTGATTGCCGATCACTGGGCGCGCGGTGGCGAGGGTGCCCGGGAGGCTGCGGAAACCGTCGTCGCGACCATCGAGACACAGAGCGCCAATTTCAAACCGCTTTACCCTGACGATATGAAGCTTTGGGACAAAGTGCGCACGATCGCGCAGGAGATCTATCGCGCCGATGACATCACTGCCGATCAAAAAGTGCGCAATCGTTTCGATGAACTCGAAAAAGAGGGAGCCGGCAGCTACCCGATCTGTATGGCTAAGACGCAGTACAGCTTCTCAGCCGATCCCACCCTCAAAGGTGCACCGAGCGGGTTCACCGTTCCGATTCGCGAGCTGCGCTTATCAGGCGGTGCTGAATTCGTCGTCGCGATTTGCGGCGATGTC
>CAUZWH010000177.1:0-6405 GCA_963583675.1 Alphaproteobacteria bacterium | reverse complement strand
GAAGCAACGGGCCGCTTGGAATATCGCGAATGCCCGTTGCTTCAACAACAATTGCGCCGGGTTTGCCGACCGCGAATCGCTCATACCACTCCAAAACCTCGGGCGTTACATAACCGTCATTGGTTGCACGCCACGGTACCATCGCCGGGATCCACGTGCGGCAGGCGAGCTTGATTGGGCCGATATCGACCGGACTGAATAGCCGCGATCGTGCCGCCTCATCCGCCGCCGGCCAGCGGCCGGGATCGGGTTTGTAGTGAATGCGCTCAGGCGGGCGCCACATTTACGTTCAGCCTTCCACTAATTTGTCACTTAAGCATCGAATACGGTGATGCCGAGCGGTTTGGGGTCACCATCATTAGTGGTACGCCCGTCGGAAGGACATGCCGACACCGCTGCCAGGATATCCATTTCTGCCCGCAGGTCGATATGGTCTCCCTTCATCGCGGTCGGTGGCAGTATTTTGAACCGACCGTCGGGCTCAAGTTCTGCATTCATGAACACGTTGAACACATCGATGATGTCATCACCGGTGATGCCGTAGGGGGCCAGGGCTTCGGTTAGGTTCTCCTGGCACGAGCGGTGATCGGTCGATTTGTCGACCAGCGCGTAGAGGCGGCTGCTACAGCGGCCGCCACAGTTGCCCCAATGGTTCTTAACCGTGTCCTCGACGACCGTAAGCATGATGTTCTCGCGCGGCGGCTTGGAATAGAAATGCGGGAACGATTTTGCGGTGCCGGTTCCCAGCATGACATTGAGCGCCCACGTCTGACCGACGTGGAACACTTCCTTGTAGTCATGCGCGTTGAAGAAAACGCAGTCACCGACTTGTTTATCTTCAACCAGGTGAATCCGCAAAATTTGTCCCTTGTTAACTTCGATCGCGCGGCCATACCGTGCGGGAATAACAAAGTCTTGGACGATCTTCCCCGCCATTTGAATTCTCTCGACTGTTGCCTGTTGCCGGTCCAGCCCACTATTACCGTAAAGCCCCACGCATTCGATGTCGAAGTGCTCGTGCGCCGTATTGACTAGGGTCTAGCTAGGGTTAGGCTGTGCAGAACCAATTAGGACGGAGCGGCGGGATGACGGCGCGGACAATGGAAGACCTGCGAGAACTCGTCAAACCGGATCGAGTTCACCGCGATATCTACGAAGATCCAGCTATTTTCGAGTTGGAGATGGAGCGGGTTTTCGGTCGGATGTGGGTCTACATCGGTCACGAGAGCCAAGTTCCCAAGCCGGGTGATTTTTTCTGTTCGTGGCTCGGAACTCAGCCGGTGGTGATGACGCGCCATACCGACGGCAAGGTCTACGTCCTCCACAATCGCTGCGGTCATCGTGGCGTCAAGGTCGTCAACGAAGCGCAAGGCAACAGCAAACTCCTGCGCTGCATGTTCCACGGCTGGACCTATGAACTCAACGGTGAGCTTGCGGGTCTCACCCAGCCCGAAGGCTATACCTCGTTCGATGTCGATCCCATTGCGTTCGGCATGCCGCAGGTCGCGAGAACCGAGAGCGTGCATGGCTTTCTGTTTGCGTGCGCGAGCGAAGATGGGCCCAGCTTTCGCGAATATTTTGGCGGCGTTACATCGGCGATCGAAGATTTGGTCGCCTATGCGCCGGACGGCGAAGTCGAGGTGACCGGCGGCGTTCTCCGCTACGGCTATCCCGGCAACTGGAAGCTCCAGGCCGATAATTGCTGCGACATGTACCACGTCGTCTATTCGCATGAATCGTCGAGCCGCGGTGGCGCCCAGTACGTCCGTCGCGAGGGTGATGCCAGCGGCATCCCGTTTTTCGATACCGATGGCGATGTGCTCACCTTCGATTCAAGCGGGTTGTGGGCGTTTCCCAACGGTCATGGCTGGGAGGGGGCGCTACCCCAGTTCGAGAACAAGGATGCGCTGTGGCATGAGTATGTTGCATTGCTTGAAGCGAAGAACGGCAAGCAACGCACCAAAGAGATATTGACCCGCAAACGCCACAACACGGTCTTCTATCCCAACGTCGTTATCCAGGACCTCAATATGCACGTGCGGGTGATTCGCCCGATTCGGGTCGACCTCACCGAAATCACGATCTATCCGATCAAACTCAAGGGTGCGCCTGAGAAAATGTTCCGCGACGCCATTCGCATGCTCAACACCACCAACTCTGCGGCCTCGATGACCCAGGCCGACGACGTTGAGGCATTCACGCGAGGTCACGCTGGCCTGCAAAACCGCCAGGGCAATCCGTGGGTCCTGTTCGCGCGTGGCGACGCCGCCAACGAAGTCCCCGATGAAACCTATGAGAATGGATACAAGACGTTCGGCAGCAGCGAGATGCTGCTGCGCTACCAATATCAGTCCTGGCTGCAGTATATGACGGCAGCTGCGTAGCTTTGTCATGCGCACCGCGGTGGCGGTGGCGGTGGCGGTGCCGTTGCCAGTTTGCGCGGTGGATCGCTGAGCGCCGTTCAAACGGGGGAGCGTCATGAAAATCGGCATTATCGGTGCGGGCAATATGTCGCGGTCGCTTGGCATCGTCTGGGCGGAACAGGGGCACGACGTCTTCTTCGGCTCGCGCGATGCCGCCAGGGGTGCGGCACTTGCTGCGTTCGCCGGCAACGGTACACAAGGCGGCACCAATGATGAAGCCGCAGCCTTTGGCGGGGTTGTGCTTTTTACCGTTCGTGAAAAAGTCCTGTCCGACGTGCTCAGCAGTGTCGAACCGCTCGCCGGCAAGATCGTGATCGATTGCAACAATCGAGCCGTACCGGCTGATTTCGCGTTTGATGCCATGATGGGCGAATCCCTGGCCGAGAAAACCGCCGCTGACGCGCCGGGCGCTCGGGTCGTCAAGGCATACAACACCATGGCGCAGGAAGTGTTCGAGATGTCGCCCGAACCGCTTCGTCAACACGGTGTGTCGGCCTATCTCTGCGCCGACGACGAAGCCGCCAAGCAAACGGTGGCCGAACTCTCAAGCGATATCGGCTTGGTGCCGGTCGATTGCGGCCCGCTTCGCAGCGCCCGAATGCTCGAAGTGCTGGGCGACTTCATCCGTTTCATGATGGCCGGTATGGATCTTGGCCGGTTCGCGACGATCAACGTGAAAACTATTCCCGAGCCCGCCCAAGAGCGCCTCGGCGGTCGCGGGTTTCAGCCTTAGGCATAGTGCGGGCGAGGCGTTATCGAATCAGGTCGAGAAAAAACCACGGTGCCGCGGCAATAAATTCGCTTTCCATCGTGCTGATAATGCCAACAACGGTGGCCATGACCAGCGTTGCCACTTTGAATCTATCGTTCATTCCCAGCTCCTCATTCGAGATCGATGTCCTTGGTAAACGACCAAGGTTGCGCCTCGATGTGGGAATGTTGCCGCAATGTAATAAATTCGTAACCGAGTCCACACGGTCGTGAAATGATCTAGGAACCGCGCGGATCCTCAATGATGCGGGTCGCCAACGTGCCGATCTGGTCGCAGTGGATCTCGACAACATCGCCGGGGACCAGAAAAAACTTGCTCGGATCATCTTGGCCAATCGCGGTTCCCGCCGGCGCGCCGAGCGACATGACGTCACCGGGCTCAAAGGGGACGTAGCGAGTGAAGTGTTCGAGCACTTGGGGGATGCCGTAGATCTGTTCCGATGGTTGAAATCGCAGCCGTTCTTCGCCATTGACGCGGCAGACGATCACCAATTGATGGGGATCGCCGATTTCGTTTAGCGGCACGAGAACCGGGCCGAGCGGTGCAAAGCCGGGCATATTCTTGGCTGTCCAAAAACGCGTGCCAGCCTCGACTTCGCGTCGCTGCACTTCGCGCGCCGTCAAATCGTTAAACAGTGTCACCGCGCCGACATGAGCCATCGCCTCCGAAGCTCGGATGCCGTGTGCGCGCCGGCTGATCACGAAGGCGAGTTCGGGTTCATAGTCGAGCGTGGTGATGCCGGCCGGTCGCGCGACCTCTGCGCCGTGGCCCGATAGCACGCCGTTTAGCTTGATAAAGCCAGTTGGCTCACGCGGCACTTCGGTTAGCAGTTTGCGTTCCTGCAACTCGACTAGGTGGCGCTGGTTATTCTTGCCGACGCATAGAAATTTGCCCGGATTATGCACCGGCGGCAGATAGGTAATTTCATTCTCGGCAATACCGCCGCCGCTGCTGACCACATCCTCGATATATCCGGTGATCTCATCGCTAAGCGCCGGGGTCCGATTAAGGACCGTCAACACATCGGCGGTCGGGTTCGGTGCTGTTCTCCCAGCGATCCGCTGCTGTGCGACTACGCCTGATAAATCGACGACGACCGAATCAGCTAGTACCCCTGCGCGTGGGGAAGGATCGTCCTCAGTTGAAAAGACCAGAAGTTTCATATTCAGCGCACAGATAAGAGGTTACCGGCGCCTTCGCCACCGCCGCCGACGCCGCCAATCATCACACCAGATAGATCAGTGTGTCGTCGTCGATTTCGTTGGGGTCGCCCATCGCGCCGTCGTGCGGTGAATAGAGCTGGCAACGCAGGCCATCGGGGTCGCGTACCATTACGCTGCGCCGCGACGGGTGGTCGATGTCCACCTCGATCTCGATGCCCTCTGTGCGGGCTCGTCCGATCGATTTCTCAAGGTCGGCTTCGTCTTCAACGACGAACCCATGATGGTGGAATCCGGCCGGACGCTGGTCGGTTGCCCGGAACAGGCTGAGGTCGCGGCCGCCAAGCGTGCCGCCGAGCGACGCAAAGCGTTGGTCGCGTCCACCAAGCATCAGCGCAAGCCCGACATAATCCGTGTAGTAATCGTAAACCGCTTCGTAGTTGTCGGCGACAAGAGCGATATGCGTGATTTTGAGCGGGTGAAACACGGCATTGTCGACCCGTTTGAATGTGGGATTGGGCTCGTAGTGGATCTGTGACGAGGGCGGCGTGTCGCCTGGTTTCCAGGTTTTATTGGGCATCTGACCGGCCGGTCGGTTGAGATACCGGTCTTCCCACCAGCGCCACTCGGTGTCGGCATAGATCTCAACCAATGTGCCGTCGGGATCGGTCGTATAGAGCGACTGCGAGATCTCATGGTCGTAGGTGAAGCGGATTGGCTGGTCATCGACAACCGCTTGTTTGTAACCAATCGCCAAATCCCCCTGATTCTCAAGCTCGAAGGCAACGTGAAACAAATCCGGCTTTTGGTCGTGGAACTGCGGGTTGACGATATCGACCATGCCGACATCGTGGTGGGTATTGCCGTTATTGACGAACCCGGCGCAGATATTCGCGCGCCGCCAAGCTTCTTTGATACCGAGCACATTTTCGTAGAACGCCATCGAACGATCGAGGTCGCTAACGAAGATGTTGGTGTGGCCGATCCGGCGCGGCCTAAAGCAGGGCGCGGTACCGGTGCTGGTTACGTCTTGTTGCATCGCCATTTTGGTGCTCCACGAGACCGAGGTTTTCTAGATCAAGCATAGCGATTCGTCCGGCGAGTCGGCAAATCGCATCCGCCGACTTTCGGCGATTGTCGTAAACTTCGCATCCATACCCCGGACAATTTCCCGATACTCGGTCGGGCCTGCGGACGCGTCTGATTAGGCTGCCGGGTCAGAATCTTTTGCGCGACGCGGCAACACGCGCGGAAAAACGAAATGGTCGGGGTCGCCGGGAAAGGGGTCACCGTGGGCGAGGCCGGGGTCGGCGATCGGCTTGATATTGAAAGTCACGTCGGTGCGGACCGCGTATGTCGAACCGTCACCGGCATAGCGCACGCCAAACGCACGGCGCCGTCGGTCGGTCGCATTGCCGGGCGCGCCGTGACAGGTAAGAAGATGCGTCACGAGGATATAGCCGGGCTCGGTGTCGAACGAAACGATATCGTAGTCTTCGGGATGCCCGGCGATGCTGGGCATCGGTTCCAGGCCTGGCGCGATCGGTGCGCGCCTGTGGGTTTTGCCAACGCCCGAGCCCACCGGGTTGAACCGTTTGCCCCATTTGTGCGACCCGCGCGCCCACTGCACGGCGCCGCTTTCGGCGGCAATGTGATCGAGTGAAACCCATAGCCCGCAGGCTGGTCCTTCAACCGGATTGGCCGGTAGATCATGATGCCAATTGGTCCGCGTCGGCGTGTGCGGTTCCTTGACCAGGAAAAAATTGTACAGGAGGTTGACGGCCTGAGAATGCAGGAATGTGGCGGCAATTTTGGCCGCGGGTGAAGTGAAGACAAAAGCCCGGAAGTCGTCGTTGAACTTCCACATATAGTCGTCATAGGCGAAGCGGCCGCCGTCTTCGTCGCTGTTGAGGTCGGTGCCGTGATCGCTGGGGTGTGCCAGGACATGATCGATCGCTCGCTGCATCCGCGTGACCCATTCTTGGTCGAGCAAGCCACGCAAATGGACAACGCCATCTTCGGCCCAAGCCTGCAGCTCCGATTCGACGAT
>CAUZWH010000176.1:0-6413 GCA_963583675.1 Alphaproteobacteria bacterium | reverse complement strand
TCTACCGGAACGTGGACATTTACAGCCGGGTATATTCGTGGTTGGCGGTGATAGCCATTCGCCAACCGGCGGCGCCTTTGGCTGCTACATGTTCGGCGTCGGTGCCACCGAAATGGCGGGCGTTCTCGCGACCGGCGAGATCTGGTTGCGGGTACCCGAAACCATCCGTTTGATTTGGAACGGACATCTTGGTCCAGCAGTCAGCGCCAAAGACGCGATGCTGGCAATGTGCGCCGCGCTCGGCATGGATGGCGGCGATTATCAGGCGATCGAATATTCGGGCGAGTTGATCGCGGATCTCGACATGTCGGAGCGCATGACGCTTTGCAATATGGCTGCCGAACTCGGCGCCCAAACCGGTCTCATAGCCCCTGATACGACCACCACTGCCTATCTTCGAGATTGTGGTGTCGAGACCGGCAATACCGGCGCTTGGCACTCCGATGACGCAGCAACATTTCGTGACACCCACCTATTCGACGCAACGACCTTAAGTCCACAAGTCGCGGCACCGCACAGCCCTGCCAACTCCGCGCCTATCGAAGACACCGACCCCACCCCCATCGACCAGTGTTATATCGGCGCTTGTACCGGTGCTAAACTGGTCGATCTAAAAATGGCGGCCGAGATTCTACGGGGTCGCCAAGTTGCCAAAGGCGTGCGCTTGCTGGTCGCACCTGCATCGGCGCGCACGATGACGGCCGCCGCAGCCGACGGGACCTTGGCTACTCTCACTGAAGCCGGAGCAATCGTATTGCCATCGGGCTGCAATGCTTGCGGCGGCTACGGCACCGGCGTGCTCGCGGAGGATGAAGTTTGCATCGCGTCGACCGCCCGCAACTTCAAAGGCCGGATGGGTGCAAGCACCTCAAAGCTCTACCTCGGCTCACCCTACACGGTGGCTGCCTCCGCAATCGCCGGACACATCACTGATCCGCGCGCCCTGATCCGCCCGCCTGTCACCGAGGCAGCGTGAGCGCCTCAACTGCACGGGGCCGCGCGTGGGTGTTTGGCGACAATGTCGATACCGACGCGTTGGCGCCCGGCCTCTACATGAAGCGACCGATCGAGGAACTCGCCACGCACTGCCTCGAAACGGTCAATCCCAACTTTTCGGAAACCGTTGCGGTCGGTGACTTCGTTGTCGGGGGGCGGAATTTTGGCATGGGCTCATCGCGTGAGCAGGCCGCCCAAGCTCTCAAGTACCTCGGCGTCACCGCCGTTATCGCGCAGTCGTTTGCGGGGATTTTCTACCGAAACGCTCTCAATCTCGGTCTGCCCATTGTTGTTTCCCAGCAAGCCCAGCATATTATCGACCAAGATCAGCTTCGCCTCGATCTTGGCGCCGGTATCCTGGAGAACCTGACCCAGGCCAAGACCGTCGATTTCGAGGCCATACCACCGCATCTACTCACCATGGTCAGCGACGGCGGTTTGGTGCCCCACCTCGAGAAACGCTTCAAACGAACAAAAGGAACCGGCAGCCAATGACCACACTGCGTGAACGCCTGAGCCCAGCCAATATCCTGCTCGCACCGGGTGTATATGATGCTTTGGGCGCGTTGATGGCGGAGCGCGCCGGCTTCGAAGCGATTTATCTATCCGGCGCTGGCATTGCCTATACCAGGCTCGGCCGTCCCGATATTGGCCTGGTCGACATGAGCGAGGTGGCGGCCACCCTGGCCCGCATCCGCGAACGTGTCGACCTGCCGATCATCGCTGATGCCGACACCGGCTACGGCAACGCGCTCAATGTTCAACGAACCGTCGTCAATTTCGAACGTGCCGGGGCAAATGCGATTCAGCTCGAGGATCAGACGCTGCCCAAGCGCTGCGGACACCTCCAAGGCAAGGTGCTGGTTTCGACCGGCGAAATGGTCGGCAAGATCAAAGCGGCGCTGGACGCCCGCCACAGCGACGATGTCCTTCTCATCGCGCGCACCGACGCGATCGCGGTGGAAGGATTTGATGCCGCCCTCGAACGCGCCGAGCGCTATGCCGAGGCCGGCGCCGACATGCTCTTTGTTGAAGCGCCGCACACGCGTGAGCAACTCGAAGCGATCGGCAATCGCTTCGATAATCGCGTCCACGTGATGGCCAATATGGTGGAAGGCGGAAAAACACCGGTTCTGTCGGCCAGCGAGCTGCAGCAACTCGGCTTTTCCTTTGTTATCTTCCCGAGCGGGCTCCCCCGCGCCGTGGTTCGGCTAATGGAAAGTTATTTCGCGACCCTTAACGCCGACGGAACAACCGCCGGCATACGCGATGTGATGCTCGATTTTCAAGGGCTTCAGGAGCGCCTCGGCACGGATGAAATTTTGACAGTGGGCGGCCAATATGATGCCGCCAACTTCGACTAACGCTCGTCGAGATGGAGCTGATCTGGCAGGTTAAGCAGCAAGCGTTGCATCACAAACCCTTGGTTGAAGTACAACTAGCTCTGCCTCGGCACTAACGCTCCAACGATGCCGACGAGCCATCTTCACGGCAAGTGCGACCGCAGGTGTATGCTTTCGACCTGCATAAGTGACGAGGCTAACTGTCCGCATCGGCGCCGGCATTACGACCGGACGGACAACGATCCCGTCAATCGGAAGGCTCGATTGCGGCACCAGGGCACAGCAATTCTCACGGAGCGCTGCCGCCTGAATCCATCCGCTTTCTTCATGACCAGAGCCGATCCCGCTGGGCAGCAGCGTGGCCGCCTGGCTATCGAGAAAATCGACCGGCACCAGACAAGACTGTCGATCAAGGGCCGACAAGGGAACCTCGTCGTTGCCGGCGAGAATATGTGCGCGCGGGCAAGCGACCCTGTACGCCTCGTCGAATACCGCTTGCGCGATAAATCGCGGAGGTAAGTTCGTCGACCCCAGAAACGCCATATCGATATCGCCGCATCTCATGGACTCAACAATCGCGTTCGGCGCCGCGACGACCAATTTGAGATCAAGCGAACGGATTTCATCTTTGATGCGTTTGAAAAACTCCACGAAATGTTTTGGAGACAGCGAGCTCATAACGCCGATGCGCAGGGGAGCCAGGTCGAGTTCGCGATAGCTCGACGCATCCGAGCGCGCGGAATGCGTTACTTCATGGACCCGCTCGAGGTGTGGCTTCATCAGCCGGCCGAGCTCGGTTAGATGGGTCGACCTGCGTTCCCGCCAAAACAACAATCCGCCCAACTCATCCTCGAGCTTCTTGATGGCCCGTGTAAGTGAGGGTTGCGCGACATGGCATCTGTCTGCCGCACGCGTAAAGTTGAGTGTATCGCACACGCTGAGGAAGTAGCGGATCTGGTGCATTTCCATCTCGGATCCTCCAATCTCGGGTGATCCGCCATGTAATCAGAGAGCCGCCAACCCCAATTCACAACGCCGTTAGCTAACCAAGTTGAATGTTGCGTCAGCCGGCCAAATGATCCGCGTTCAGAGCCTGCGATGGGCTGGTGTGCGCCCCTGCACCTGAGGTTTCAAACGGCCGTTTTCATCAAAATCATTGTCGGGATGGAAATAAAGCGGCTCGAGCGTATCGAGATTGCTTAGGTAAACCCCGTAGTCCTCGACATATTGGGCGCGTTCGGCATCGCTTAGATAGCCGGTTCCGTAGGCGATAAACGGGGGCAGCACCTCCAAGCCCAAATAGTGCAGACACCCGTTGTGGAGTGGCCACAGATTGACCCACAGATCACCATGGATGCCGTCGGCCTTAAAGTCGTTCTCGCGGGCGCCCATCGTCAGCACGCACATCGCGCGACGACCGCTAAGCTTACCCGTGCCGTAGCGATTGTAGTGATCGTAGAGGGCGCCGTAAACGAACACCCGATCGATCCATCCTTTGAGAATCGCTGGCACTGAAAACCACCACAACGGAAACTGCAAAATCACCATGTCGCAGGCGTAAAGTTTGTCGATTTCGCCCTGAATATCTGCCGCAAAACCCTCCTCACGCGTCGCGTGTGACTGCTCGCTGCCGTAGCGGAAAACCTCACCATCGCGCACGCTTTCAAAATCGCGCCGCCCATGAACCGCTTCGAAGTTCATGGCGTGTAGATCCGACAGCACGACATCGTGCCCCTCGGCCGCGAAAACCTCGAGCGCGCGATTTTTCATTTGGCCACTTAGACTCAGCGGTTCCGGGTGGGCATACACGTACAGGATCTTCATTGATCGTTGCGCTCCTCAAGCGGCGATGGTGCGTCCAACACGTAAAAAACCGATCGAGTGGGGCTAGTGAATTCGCGCCGCCGAATTCGGAACCCTGCCGCGATCAGCTTACTCTCGAGAGCCTTAAGGCCGTGGCCGCGATACCCGGCCTCCCACTTGTGGCCGAAAGGGTTGCTCGGGGGACTGAACGTCCGCCAGCCGCGAAACTTCTTGAGCGCGAGTGCCCGGCGCCAAGTGTGCCAGTTTAAATAAACGCTGAGATCAAACTGAAAGCCTTCAAACGGAACCGAGAGGATGACATGGCGAGGTCCGGCCTCCCGAAATATATCAAGATAGCGGCCGACGTCGTCCCAGGGCAGGTGCTCAAGGGTCTCGCAACAGAGGATGCAGTCAAACCCAGCGAGGTCACTCGCGACCGCCTCCTCGAGGCTGCACTCGATGTGGGTGATCCGATCATTATCGTGTTGGCGCGGCAGACGATCGAGCGAGGTAACCCGGTAACCCGCATTGTCGAGCATCGCGCTCACAACACCGAGATAGGGGCCGAGTTCCAGCACCGTTTCCACCGCCAGGTCGGCGAGCAGATGGACCTGCAGCCATTGATGGGTAATGCGTTTGCCGGAATAGTAGCGATGCCACTCGGCACGGCGTTGGGCCTGATCTGTAATGAAATGATCGCTCATGATCGCGCGCCACAAACACCGCTGGCCGGCGGCTTAATCCGCAGAATCAGTAATGTCGATAGGGGTTGCCGGTCAAAGCAATTGGTTGGACCGCAACACCATCATCTTTTCGATCTGCATTTCGTGCATTGAGCCCGGCATGCCACCGACTCCGTGGCCGGATACACCGAGCCCAGCGAACGGCATCCAGTCGACGCGGAAGGCGGTGTGGTCGTTGACCATCACCGCCGAGCCGTTGATCCGGGCATAGACCCGCAGTGCGGTATCGAGATTCTGCGTGAACACTGCCGATTGGAAGGAAAACGGCACGCCATTGGCCCGGGCGATCCCGGCATCAATATTGTCGCAGGTGTACACACAAACAACCGGCCCGAAGATTTCCTGCTGGCTGACCTCGGCATCGGCGGGCGGATCAAGCAGAACGGTGGGCGAATAGGTCGTCGGCGTCAGCCTCTCACCACCGCACAGAAGCTTGCCACCGCCCGCTACAGCGGCTTCGACCCACGCGTGCACACGATCGACTTCGCCCGTATTGATCAGGGGTCCGACTTCAGTTTTTACATCCGTGGGATCGCCAACCACGAGTTTCTGCGCGGCATCGGCGAGTTTCTTGGCCAAGGTTTCAGCGACACTTTTCTCGGCGAAAATCCGCTGGACCGACACGCAAACTTGGCCGCCGTGATAGAAGGCGCCCTTGGCCAAAACCGGGGCCGCGCTATCGATATCCGCATCCTTGGCCACGATTACCGGTGCCGCGCCGCCATGCTCGAGTCCACAGCGTGCGCCCGGTGCGAGCTTCGAACGCAACATCCACCCGACCCGGGCACTGCCGATGAAGCTAAAAAACGAGACCCGCTCGTCGGTTACCATTTCGGTCGCGGCGGCTGAATTTTCCGTCAGTGCAAGTTGAGCCCAGCCCGCCGGCAATCCCGCTTCCTCGAGGATATTGAGGAACGATATGACCGACATTGGTGTCGAACTTGCGGGTTTAATCAACACCGGACAACCCGACGCGATCGCCGGTGCCACCTGATGGACCCCCATATTAAGCGGATGGTTGAAAGCGCTGACCGCGACCACGACACCGATCGGTTCCTTGCGGGTGAACGCGATTCTGCCGGCAGATGCGGCATTGACATTCATTGGGATAACCGTACCCGGTTCTGTCCGCAAAACTTCGATGCAATTTTCGACGCCGTCGATCGCCCGGGCTACTTCGACCTGCGAATCAATCAGCGGCTTACCGCCTTCTCGCGCAGCATCAATAGCAAGTTGATCGGCGCGCGTTTTCATAATCGCGACGGCGCGATGCAAAATCTCAATTCGCCGCGGTTGGGGAATCCATTTATCGCGATCGCGAAAGAGGTCGTAGGCGGTCGCCAGCCGGCTATCGATGCCTGCCGAACCGATTGTTTCCAGCCGGGCAATCTCCTGGCCATCGAAGGCGGTTTCAACAACGAGTTCCTTGGCCTTCGTTGCGCACATAGAAGTATCCCCTTCATTGCCGAGCCCTACCGGGCCGCGCTCCCTGATTTTTACACCTTACCGCATCGGCCGCCGAAGCCAA
>CAUZWH010000175.1:0-6467 GCA_963583675.1 Alphaproteobacteria bacterium | reverse complement strand
TGCGCCCAACCGGTGAGGGACTTCAGTGGGCCGCGCTGCTGGCGATTGGCGCGGCAACCGGGAGCGCCTTGCGCGATACAATCACCAGGCGAATCAGTTCCGGCGATTCGACGATTGCCACCTTGTTTTATACGTCGCTGGCGATCTTGGCGTTTGCAACGTTGACGCTGCCGTTTGGTTGGAAAACGCCGGAACCCGCCGACTACGCCATTCTTGGATTGGCGGGATTGTTACAGTTCGGCGCCCATTTCCTGATGATCGAAACATTTCGTTTTATTCAGGTATCGGCGGTTGCGCCCTTCAAATACATCGTCCTGATCTGGGCGGCGGGAGCTGGATATTGGTTGTTTGGAGAGATCCCCGATCTCTACACGGTTCTCGGCGCGATGTTGATTGTCGCCGGTGGTCTATACGTCGTTCACCGCGAACAAACACACAAGGCCGCGACGTCACCTGTATAGATTCGGAGCGGCCGCCGCGTCTCATTGTCCGTTTATTTGTCGACTTTGATCGGGTTACGCAAAGTGCCAACACCGACAATCTCGGTCTCAAGCACGTCGCCGTCCTTAAGAAACAGCTGCGGCTTGCGACCCCAACCAACACCCTCCGGTGTTCCGGTCGTGATCATGTCGCCTGGCTCAAGCGTTATATAGCGAGACAAGAATTCGATAATTTTGGCGCAGCTGAAGATCTGGTCCGACGTGTTGTTATTCTGCACTTCCGTGCCATTGACCCGAGTCCGGATCGGAAGTTTCTGCGGATTTGGGACTTCACTGGTATCGACGATCCAAGGTCCGACCGGCATGAAAGTGTCGAAGCTCTTGCTACGCGAGAACTGGTCGCCGGAAAATTGGTGATCACGCGCTGAAACATCGTTGACCACCGTATAACCGAAGACATACTTTAACGCGTCCTTGGCTTTGACATCGCGGGCACGGCGTCCCATCACGATCATCAATTCGTTTTCGTAATCGACCTGTTTGGTATCGCGACGGCGATAGCGGACGGCATCGCGGTGGCCGATTAGTGCGCTCGGATACTTGGCAAACGAAACCGGAAACGCCGGCACGGTCAGGCCAATCTCCTTGATGTGTTTGCGATAGTTCGCACCAACCGAAATCACTTTCGAAGGGACGGTAACTGGCGAGTAATATTTACGTACTTTGGCCATGGGAAATGGTTTGCCAATGGCTTTTGCAGCTCGCGGACTTTTCCGTTCGGCAAACATCAGACGTAGCGGATCAAGGCCAACGGTCTGAAAGGCCCGTCCAATTGGCGTGGCCATATCATTCTTATCGATGCGTACAAAAACTGGTTTCCCAGTCGGTGAATTGACGGTTGCGTAGCGCATGGCCTCCCCCTGAGGTGCGGTTGGTAAAGTCTCTATGCGCGCAATAAACGCGGCGCGCACGGGTTCGTCAACCGTGCTGGAACTAATCGATGGCGGATCCGGTTCCAGCAGTGGCAACGTTCGAGTTGGCTGCGGCTGCTATTTCATCCAGCTTGGCGTCGAACGTCTCGCCGTCGGGATCGGCAAACGCGGCGGCGCGGGCTTCGCTCACCGCGGGTCCGGCATGCTCGCTGTGTAGCGAGCCTTCCAACGCCGGCTGGACCAACTTCTCGAAAACGCGCTCGAACTTCTCGTAGGCGCGCTCACGCGTCTCGCCATAGCCCTTAATAAGCCGACCGCATTCGGCAATTTCGACGGCCAGACCGTAATCGCTGCCGGCGGCACGACCAATCGCTTGCAGCCATCGTTTTATACGCGCTGTCTCTTCGGCCATGCCAAGACTGGAACGTCGCAAAAACCGCAGTCGTGCGACCGTGCGCAGCAGCAGGTAGCCCCAGATCGACGTCGAAGGTATGTGGAGTCCCAAATTGAGCCGGTGCCGTAGGCCCAGGCGTATGGCTGCACCACGAAGAGTCCGCCCCAGCGGGGCAGGAAGCATGGCGGTCCACTCGTCCAGACCCGGCTTGAAAAATTCGGTGATGCGTAATGGTTTACCACCGTCGGCACCGACCTCCTCGGTGATCCGCGTACGGCGTGCGGCCCGGCTCTTGAGATCGGCAACGCGGATCACATCGTCGTAGCTCATCCATAACGCGAGATAACGCGCCGTTTCCCGAACAAGCGCGTGGCTGTTATCGGGGCCTCCATCGTCTAGCTCTCGGATTGGCGCCAGGTAGTCCAAATAGTCGTTGGCATAGTTAAGATTCTGAAAGTCCAGAACTCGGGCCGTGCCTTGCCGGACAATCTCCTGCACCTCCCTGGGAATCTCGGTATCTATTCGTTTTTGCAAGCTCGCGGCCGGATCTCGTCTTGGCCGCTTGGCGGTTTCATCAGTTGGCAACTCTACGTCTCCGGCGTCAGCAGCCGTGCGACCCGCCGCGAACGCGGCTAGGTTCTGTTCGGCTGTGTTGATGCCGTCGAGCGTGTGTCGTATCGCTGTTTTGAGGTGTTCGGTTGCGATCGGAAAAGATTCCAACGTGGCGATCGCGCCGAGTGCGACGGCGTTTACCGACCCGCCTTGGGAGCGGCAGGTTTCCGCCATGTCGAAGAGTACGGCCTGTTTGGCACCGGATTGAGCTGCCGATACAATCGCAGCGCTATCGATGCGGCCATCGGTGGTGACCGCCTTCTCAGCCACGGTGTAGAAGCGGTGGGTCGAGGCGATGAGCGTGGTGCGATCCATCGATACCAACCCCTGGGTGAGCGCGCGACCAGCTTCCACAAGCTCGTAGGCAACGACCAGATCGAGATCGCCCGGGCGGGGCGCCAGCCGAAACACCGGTTTGCGGCCACCCAATTCCTTAGCCTCGACCGGGTAAATCTCGATATAGAGGTTGTTGAGGCCGGTGCGTTGACCTGTCCCGGGGGTTAGCGTGCTTTGAACCGGATAACCCGCCGCGTGCGCCGCATCAACGATCCAGTTGCACAGGACCCGTCCGCCTTTTGACGCCATCGATTCCACACCGGCGCCACCTTGCCCACCCATGGTGTAGAGGAGAATGGTGTAGGGACGCTCGGGAAGCACAGCCCCGGTCAAGCGCTCGTCTCGATATGAGAGCGCACCTGAAGCAGGCCGATGAAAGTGCGGTTGACGCGGTCAACCAGGCGATCCCAGAGCGTCGGATTGTGCACAATTTCGGCACGGTAGAACGACGGGCATAGCACCGCGGCATGCGCGACCTCACCGCACAACCCGCAACCGACACAGCCTTGGTTGACGTGGGCGACCGGGTCTTGCTTGAGCGGATCGGGGTTGGGCTTGATCGACAGCGACGGACAGCCAGACAGTCGGATACACGCATGGTCACCCGTGCAGATTTCGTCGTCCACCCCGAAGCGGGTTCGGATTGCCCTGAGCCCTTCGGCAATTTCGCGCTGGCTCTTTGCGTAGGTTCGTTGCTGTTTCTGCAGTTCGCATTCGCCGCGCGCGACGATCATTTTGAGGCCGCCTTCTCGCGTCGTCATTGCCTCGCGCAGCAGCTTGATCACATCGGCGACGCTGTACGATCGCACCGTTCTTACCCAGCGGACGCCAAGTGAACGAGCCGCCCCTTCAATGCTCATCTGCCCGCGCTCGTGGGGCGTTGCATTAGCGGTTGATGGCAAAAATTGGCCACCGGTCGAAGCGGTGTAGCCATTGTCCAGCACCAGCAGCACGCTGTCTTGCTCGTTGTGAACAGCACTCGCGACGCCGCTCAGCAATCCATTGTGCCAAAAGCCACCATCGCCCATCGCACTGATCGTTCGCTTCCCAAACGCGGCCCCGACCGCGGCGGAACTGGCAAGCCCCATGCCATAGCCGAGGATGGTGTTGCCCATCCCAAAGGGCGGGAACACAGAGAATGTGTGGCAACCAATATCCGACGACAGGTGCACCGGGCCGAATTCACGTTTTGCGATTTTCAGTGCGCTGAAAACGGGGCGCTCGGGGCAGCCCGTACAGAATGTCGAGTCACGCATCGGTAGGGGACGGTCGAGCCAATTGGTGGCGGGGCCATTGCCGTTGGCGAGCGACCCATGCCGCGCGGTCACCGCGGCCATATCGATGCTTTGCGGGACGGACCCTTCGACAAACTTGGCGAGGCCGTCCAACACCACAGCTTCCGTGTATTGGCCGTATGCGGGCAGGACATCCTTGCCAATGACGTCTGTGTTGATTTTGGCCTTGCGGAGGATCGAATTGACTGCCTGTTCGATAAAGGCCGGGTGACTCTCCTCGACGATCAGCACCGAGCGCTTGTCGCGGCAGAAATTTTCGATCTCGTCGGGTAACAGTGGATGGGTCACGTTGAGGGCGAGAATCGGGATGCGTGCGTCGCCGAATACGTCGGCGAGGCCGAGTTCGCGCAGCCCCGAAGCCACGGCGTTGTAGAGGCCGCCGACCGTGATAATGCCGACATCGTCGGCGTCGCCCGGGAAATGCTCGTTCAGGCCGTGGTCGCGAATGAACGCCTGCGCGGCTGGCAGCCGTTCCTCAATCTTTTCGCGCTCATGCATATAGTTCGACGGCGGCAGCACCAACCGGTCGTAGTTGGACTTTGCATCATTGAATGCTTCATGCGGTATGTCGGGTTTGCGGTTGTCCTTGCAGATGAACTCACCGGTAAGGTGCGAGACGCGCAAGCGGAATTCGACCATTACCGGCGTATGGCTCGCCTCCGAAAGGTCGAAGCTGTGTTCTACGATCCGCACAAGATTGGCGACATCGGGGCGTGGTTCGCATAACCACATCGTTGATTTCATCGCCGAGGCGAGGGTGCGCTCCTGGCCGGTATTGCCCTTTTCGCCGTAATCGCCACCGATCAGCATGACGCTGCCGCCGGTGACGCCAGCGGAAGCCAAGTTGGCGAGTGCGTCGGCGGCGACAGCGCTTCCCGCGGTTGCTTTGTAGATCACCGCACCGCGCAGGGGAAAGTTGATCGACGCGCCGAATATCGCCGCCGCCGAAGCTTCGTTGGGATGTGCGACGAAGTGCACCCCGAGTTCCTTGCGCACCTCTTCGGCCGCGCCCAGCGCGTCCAAAAGATTGGCCGCCGGCGATCCCTGATAGCCACCGATGTAAGCAACGCCGGATTGGAACAAGGCCTTGGAGATGGCGAGCGATGCCTCTCCGAAGAAAACCTCCCCGTCGCCGAGTTTGAGTTGCTCGAGATCTCGCTCTGAATACCACGCCATCGCGCATTATCCCGCATGCGTTGGTGCATGCACAACCATGAGCACTAAAAGCACAGCGCAACCAGACTGTGACATCGGTGGTGTTGTTGTCCGGCTATACTTGACTCCGGCTATACTCGAGACCGAGGGGATAAATGCATGACGATTGAATTGTGGATGCTGTTCTGGGCCGTGGTGCTTGCTTTCGCGCAGATGGCGGTCGCCGTTGGAGGCGCAACACGTCGTTTTGGAGTCGTCACGCTCGCCGGAAACCGCGAGGGCCTCGAAACGCTGTCGGGTTGGAAGGGACGTGCGGAGCGTGCCTACCGCAACGCCCTGGAATTTTGCCTTACTTTGCAGCCCTGGTTCTTATCGGGCACGTCGCCGACATATCGAGCAATTTGAGCGCGATTGGAGCACAGCTATTTCTCTATGGGCGGGTCGCCCACGCGGTCGCCTACATGGCCGGGATACCCTGGCTGAGGTCCGGCATTTGGCTGGTCTCGATCGCCGGTCTGATCTTGCTCGCGCTGTCGATCCTGACAGCTTAGCTAAGGCCGCCGCCGCCAGAAGGCAGTGTTGCTGATGCCCTGTCGGCTCAGCCGGCGGTCTCGAGGATCGCCATCGCATTACCACCATCGATCTTGGCTCGGGTGGCATCGTCGAGTCCGGCGAGCCAAGGCGCTGCGCATTCACCTTCGGAATCGGCGATCTCGAAGGGGTAATCGGTGCCAAACATCACGTGGTCGGGGCCCATGAAGCTAAGCAGGAAATCAAGCTGCTCGGCGCCAAACACGCAGGTATCGACATAGAGTTGTTTGACGTATTCCGATGGGCGCTTGGTGATGTGCTCGTGCTGGGCCGGATTGTGCTCGAATACCGGCGCCCAGAAGCCACGGTCGAGGCGTGCAGCCAACCACACCAGTGTGCCGCCGCCATGTGCCAGACATAGCTTCAGGCCGGGGTGACGTTCGAAGACGCCGGCAAAGATCAAGCGCGAGACGGTTATTCCGGTCTCCATGGGATAAGCAACGATGGTGTTTAGGTTGTAATCCTCGCAACGCTCGATCTGACGATCCCTAGCTGGATGCATGAACAGGAAGAGTCCAAGTTCCTCCGCAACTGACCAAACCGGCTCGAATGCCGGGTCGTCGAGCGTGCGTTCGCCGGCCGAGATGCCGACATGGGCGCCCTTGAAACCGTATTCACCCACCGCGCGGCGCAATTCTTCCGCAGCTGTATCGGGATCGCCAAATGCGATCGTCGTCATGCCCCACAGCCGTTTATCCGCAGCCACGGCCTT
>CAUZWH010000174.1:0-6470 GCA_963583675.1 Alphaproteobacteria bacterium | reverse complement strand
ACTTGCCAGATACCGGCGCTCTCGAGCAGGCGGATCAGGACGCCGGCGGTGCTAAAGCAGAAGCCGGATCCCAACAACATCAGGATACCGAGCCGCCGCTCCGAACCGCCCATGACTACGCTTTGGGCCATCAGTGTCTGGAACGTGTTGGTCAGGCTGTTTGAGGAGTGCCTGACTATCGCACAAGGCCCGACCAGCGAAAAGCGATCCCCATTTCTGTACGGTTCGATGTCGTAGTGCGGTGTAGTAAAGTCAGCGACTGTTTCATGTACCGACCGACAAAGCCCCGCGCGCTCGACCAGCCGGTGACGATCCTCATCCGTCCCGCCATCAAAGGTGCGCGCGCGTCGATCGAGCTGATCTGCTGCACCAATGTTCGTAACGGTGCAGATACCGTATCGTGCGGCAAACGCGGAGGCCGCGATGTCGTGCGCACGTTGCGCAAGGAAGTTCGAACCCTCGGTCTCGATGCGTCGGTCGTCACCTCAGGCTGCCTCGGATCGTGTAACACAGGCCCCAACATTCGAATTGCCCCAAGCAGTTCATGGATGTCGGGTGCGCGAGTCGAGGATACCTCCACAATGCTCGACGCATTGGTCCGCATTATTGCCGAGCAGCATGCCGTAGCTGGGCCCGACGAATCCAATTGACCTTCAAAACGACGCCGCCCGTTCCGATCAATGCCCGGTTCCGTTGAACTGACCGGCATCGCGTTCGTGGCGGTCGGCGCATTGGTTTGCGGCATCGTCGTCACGCGTCTACGCCAGCCGGCCGTTATCGGGTACATATTTGCTGGCGTTTTTCTCGGCCCGTCTGGTCTTGCATTCGTCGAGAATCGGGATCAGATCGCAGTCTTGGCTGAACTCGGCGTTTTGATGCTTTTATTCCTTATCGGGATGGAATTATCCTTGCGCGGATTCGCCAGGGTTTGGCGAATCGCGCTGAAGACGACCATCCTACAAATCGCCATTAGCGTCGGTGTTGTTCTGTTGCTGGCGCAGATTTTTGCCTGGTCGCTAGCTCTTACCCTGTTGATTGGCTTTGCAGTTTCGCTGAGCAGTACCGCTGTTGCCATCAAGATCCTCGAGGATATCAATGAGTTGCGGACCGACGCCGGGCGCACTGCCGTCGGCGTATTGATTGCTCAAGATCTAGCAGTCGTTCCGATGCTGTTGATCATCGACGGGCTCGCCGAAGACGGTGCCATCGATTTGTTAACCGCGGCTAAGATCTTCGTAGCGATTGGATTCCTTGTTCTTTTGATCCGCTTCCTCAGCGGACGTCGACGCATCCGGCTTCCTTTCTCCCGCGTCATCGGCGGTAATGCGGACCTCACCCCCCTAACCGCCCTCGCCTACTGCTTTGCCGCCGCCGCCGCGTCCGGCGTTATCGGTCTGTCTCCAGCCTATGGTGCCTTTCTGGCTGGCTTGTTGATCGGCAACTCCACAGAGCGCGCCGCGGTCCACAGGGCCACCCAACCGATCCAGAGCATTCTGCTGATGGTGTTCTTTCTCTCGATCGGCTTACTCATAGACCTGGCCTACATCTGGGCCAATCTCGGAACCGTTTTGTCGTTGTTGTTCGTGGTCGTTGTGCTCAAGTCGGTGATGAACGTCAGCGTGCTCCATCTCCTCGGCGAGCCCTGGCAGCGCTCTTTCCTCACCGGGGTGGTTCTGGCCCAGATCGGCGAATTTTCGTTCGTCATTCTTGCGGCCGGGTCTTTGGTAGGGATCGTCGACAGCGATGGCTATCGACTTTTCGTCGCGGTGATTGCCCTAAATCTGGCGCTCAGCCCATTGTGGCTCAACGCAGCGCGACGCTTGAATCGGCTGGCCTCAACCGGCATGCCAACGCTTGGCGAATTGCTCGAGGAACTATACGGCCACGAGGCGGCCGCAATCAGCGAGGGATCGGCTCGGGTAATCGCGCTTGTCCGACGCATCGAGCGTATGATTTGGGTTTGGACTAAAACCCACGCCGTACGCCTGCGCAGGTCGAGTAAACCGGCCGGCGAGACCGATTTATCTACTTCGCGTCAGGCCTCACCCACCGCGCAAATCGCGCCGCTGCTACCTTCGCCAGCAAAGGCGAAATCGAAGCCACGTAGCCGCAAGAACGAGAAAATGGGCGGCAAGCAAGTCCACGACGAGCCGATCTCACAGACAAAAAGAGCAAGCAGAACGACTCCACGCTCTGGTACGAAGAGAACGAAGCCACGATGATACCGACCGACGGCCCGACATATTTGTTTGAAAGCCTCGGCCCGGCACCGGTCGCCGGGGTCGACGAAGTTGGGCGTGGCCCGATGGCGGGCCCGGTCGTCGCCGCCGCCGTGATCCTGCGGCCAAGTACGATTCCCGACGGACTAGCCGATTCCAAAACACTGAACTCCAAAGTTCGCGAAGAGTTATGCAGCGCACTGCGCCGCGGCTCGGATATCGGCATTGGCGCAGCCAGCGTTGACGAGATCGACCGTGTCAATATCCTCCAAGCGACCTTCCTGGCGATGCGCCGCGCGGTCGCGAGATTGTCGCAAACGCCGCAGTTCGTTCTAGTCGATGGAAATCAAATGCCGACACTTCCGTATCCGTTGCGTCCGGTCGTCAAGGGGGACGGTCGTTGCCTCTCGATCGCTGCCGCATCCATTGTCGCCAAGGTCGTTCGCGATCGCATGATGGCAAGGCTCGCGGAGCGCTATCCGGTTTATGGCTGGGAGCACAACGTCGGCTATTGCACTCCCGAGCATCGTCGTGCCCTAGAAGCGCATGGCGCAACGAAACACCACCGTCGTTCGTTCATGCCCGTACGACGAGTCCTCGGCGAGATCAACGACAACATAGCTCAGCAGGTTACTCTAACCCTTTAAACCTTTGAATCTACTATTAAACTATTGATTTTCTTATCACCTTGACTCATTGTGGCGCGCCATGCCATGCACGAACGACCCTTCTCTCGATCAAATAATCCAGGCTGACAGCCTGGAAGCTTTGGCAACATTGCCCGCGGAGTCGGTGGATTTAGTATTCGCCGATCCGCCCTACAACCTACAACTTGAGCAGACCTTGCTGCGCCCCGATCACAGCCGAGTCGACGCGGTCGACAATGATTGGGACAAGTTCGCGGATTTCTCTGCGTACGACGCGTTTACCGAAGCGTGGTTGACCGAGTGCCGAAGGGTTCTTCGAAAAACCGGAACGCTATGGGTCATTGGCAGCTACCACAATATTTTCAGAGTAGGTACTAAACTCCAGGACCTCGGCTTTTGGATTCTCAACGACGTCATTTGGCGTAAGTCGAATCCCATGCCCAACTTCCGCGGGCGTCGTTTCACCAATGCCCACGAGACGCTGATATGGTGTACCAAAGAGCGTGATCAGAAGCGTTATACGTTCAACTACAACGCTATGAAGGCGCTCAACGAAGACCTACAGATGCGTTCAGATTGGCTCCTGCCATTGTGCACCGGGCACGAGCGGTTGCGCGTGAACGGTCAAAAAGCGCACCCAACGCAGAAACCAGAGGCGCTGCTGTATCGCGTGATCCTGGCCGCGACCCGGATCGACGATATCGTGCTTGACCCCTTCTTCGGCACCGGGACTACCGGTGTCGTAGCAAAACGACTGCGTCGCCGCTACATCGGCATCGAACGCGATGAGACTTATGTGGCGCTCGCCCGCGAGCGCCTCGCGGCGGTAACGCCCGGACATTTGCCCGACCTCGACATTACCGAAAGCAAGCGCGCTGAGCCGCGTATTCCCTTTGGTCAGGTACTTGAACGCGGATTGCTCTCGCCAGGTGAAATGCTGTTTGACCTGAAGCGCCGGTTTCATGCCAAAGTACGGGCCGACGGCAGCCTGATTGCGGAGGGTGTCACCGGCTCGATCCATCAGGTCGGCGCCCACCTGCAAGGCGCCCCAGCGTGCAATGGCTGGGCTTTCTGGTACCACGAGACAAAAGGCGGACCTGAGTTAATAGATGCCTTACGCCAACGCATTCGCGCAGAAATCGCCGTTTAGCGCTCGGAGCAGCAACGCGACAACCATGGCGCAGTCGCCCGGCTAGGGTAGCCCAGTTTCACAATCGACGATGCCCTGCCCCGCCGCATGACGGATTATCTTCTTCACCATAGTCGGGAGAGCTAGCTCACCCAACCGCGCGGGCGCACTCCACACGCCCTTTCGCGACCTTAGATCTTTTTGTGTCGCCCGCGCCGAAACCAACGAAAACCGCACCTCAAAATGGGTGAAGCCATGTTTCACCGTACCCGGAATTTGGTGCCAGTCAGCGGTAATTGGAGCGAGCCGAACCGCGGCTTCGATCGATGGTGGTTGATCCAGCCACGGCGACAGCGGCACCTGCATGAGCCCGCCGAGTAGCCCGTTATCCGGCCGACGCTCAAGGAACAGATTTCCATTGCCTGCCGTTATGATGAACGCCATAGCGTAACGCACCGGTCGTATCGGTTTCGGCGCACGACGCGGTAGATCCGCGGCCACACCAAGCGCATAGCCGCGGCATGTCCGCTGCCAGGGGCAGTCCAGACATTTGGGCTCACGAAGCGTGCACACCGTTGCCCCGAGATCCATGATCGCCTGTGCGTAATCACCCGGACGAACCGACGTCGCGAGATCAACCGCGATCTCGCGCAACCTTGGCTTAATCGCGGGTAGGCTCTCCTCGATGGAAAACATCCGCGCCAGCACCCGCTCGACGTTGCCATCGACTGGGACATGCGCCCGATCAAACGCGATCGCTGCAATGGCGCCCGACGTATAAGGTCCGATTCCTGGTAGCTTTCGCAGTGTGGCTTCTGTGCTGGGAAGATCGCCGCCGTAGTTATCGCTAACTATCCGCGCGCATTTGTGCAAATTGCGCGCCCGACTGTAGTAGCCCAACCCCTGCCATGCGTGGAGAACATCGTTGAGGTCGGCCGCGGCAAGGTCCGTCAGGGTCGGCCATCGCGACAAGAAATTCTGGTAATAGGGGATGACCGAGGCGATTGTGGTTTGTTGAAGCATTATTTCGCTCAACAGGATGCGATATGGGTCGGCCTTGGCTCCACCCTTCATACGCCACGGAAGATCGCGACCGTTGATGTCGTACCATGCCAGGAGGTCGTCGCGGAGACGCGACGGTTCGATATTCAGTTCGGAAACTTGTGGTTTCCTCATGGCGCCAAGCATTGACCATGGATAAGGTAGTGCGTGATCCTGGTCATATGCGATCGCCAACCCGTGAACAAGAAACGCGACAAAACCGAGCGCCGATCAAATAGGGCCCAACACGTCGGGCGCCTGGTCGATCGGGTCATTGCCAAGCCGCTGCGCCGCAATGGGTTTGCCCATAGCGAGGTATTAACCCGTTGGGCCGCGATCGTCGGCACCGAACTTGCTGCAGTTTCATGCCCAGAGAAGCTTAGCTTTGCGCCGCACAATCAGGGCGCCGGCGTTCTTAGTGTTCGCGTTGCCAGCGCCGCTGCTCTTGAGTTTCAGCATCGCCAGCCCCAAATCATTGAACGCGTTAACAGCTATTTCGGGTTTCGCGCCGTCAACCGGTTACGCCTAATTCAAGCGCCGATGCCGAATTTTACACAGGAGAACGACCCCAAACCCGCTCGAACGATCGCTCCCAAACCTTCAACGCCGTCGACCAAAACCCGCGCGGTGGATAATGACGACCTGCGCAACGCCCTCGACCGCCTTGAACAACGTATCGCGGATTCGCACGCGGATTAACACCGTCAAAATTGTCGCCCAAAGGGGACCGGTTCTTGTCGTGCTTTCTGCAAGACCGTATACTCTGCTACAACATGTTGCGGTTGTTTCACTCCAACAAGCTACTTGTAGGCATATGTTGTTAAGGATCGCCCTTTTTGTTGCGATGTTGATCGTTGGTGGATCGGCACAGGCGCAGGATGTCGAGCCTCTTCCCGAGATGACCCTCGGTGCCCAAGACGCACCGGTGACGATTATCGAGTACGCATCGATGAGTTGCCCGCACTGTGCGGCGTTCCATACAGATGTCTTTCCCGATCTCAAGACCAAATATATCGATACCGGCAAGGTGCGCTTCGTTTTCCGTGAGTTTCCACTCAACACGCCCGCTTTCCAAGCCTCGGTACTCGCGCGCTGCGCCGGACCCTCGCGCTTTTTCGGATTTGTCGACATCCTGTTCAGCGAACTGCAAGCCTGGGGCGCCGGTCCCGACCCGCTTAGCGCGTTGGCTCAGATCGGTCGACTGGGGGGAATCTCAAACGAAAAATTCCAGAGTTGCTTGCGCGACAAGCGTATCACCGACGGTATTCTTAAGAACCGACTGACGGGCGAACAGACCCACAAGGTTGGGTCGACTCCGAGCTTCATCGTCAACGGTCAGACGTTGGTAGGGGTTCAAGACATCAGCCAATTTGAGGCGGTTCTCGATCCATTGCTGCAAGGCAAAACACCTGCTGCAACAAACGCAGCCGGTCC
>CAUZWH010000173.1:0-6478 GCA_963583675.1 Alphaproteobacteria bacterium | reverse complement strand
AGCGCTGCCGGAGCCGCGTCGCAGCCACAGCTTTGCCGTCACCGAATATGACGCCCATCAGGAAGTCCTGCGCCAGCGTGACTGGAAGCTTAAGGACGTCCCCTTCTATAAGGGAAAGGGCGAAACCCACGATCCCTTCGATTGGGATAATTTGGATTATCTCGATGCCTACCCGCAGATCTATGGCCGGCGCTGTGGTTCGGCCGGCATCGGCACTTTGCGCGAAGTCGGCATCACTCGGCCCTCGGCCGATGACGAGTATTCGAACCATCCTTATTTTCATGAAGACAAGGAATACATGAACCGCGATGGCTTCTTCCTGCTGTCGGATGTCGTCGACATCGAGAAGCTTAAGGATGAGGCCGCTGCATTCGCCGAGAAGTTCGAGGAAAACGGAGTCAAAGTTTACTGGATCGAGTATCCGGAAAAACCGATAGCTGCGTTCGGTCCGATGATGAATATGCACTCGGCCGCCGAGCTAGCGATTTGGCCGGGCGGATCGATTATCCCCAAGAAGGGCTACGCTCTCGCACCCACCGCCGGTCTGGGCCGCGCCGAATATCTGGCGCGCTGGGCCTTCTGGAATCTCGGCATTCCGCCGCTGCTTACAGTGACCGGCAAAGGCGTTTGGGTAACCGGAACCTTCCTGGCCGACGATGTCTATTGCCAGGGTATGGGCGTTGAGACCAATTGGGACGGTCTCGAACAGGTCACACCGGTGCTCAAGCGGGTGTGCGGCGAAGATATCCACATTCAGCCGATCCGTTCGCCCGGATGGAAATATTTCGACAAATATACCGGCGCCAATACCCATGGCGGCATGGTGATCAGTGGCCTCGATGTAAACAAGGTCCTCGTACATGCCGCTGGCGTCGATATCGATACCCACATGTGGCTGAGAAAGAACGGCTACCAGGTCATAGAGGCCGACACGCACGAGCAGATCAACCATTCTGCAGCGGCAATCGTTAACCTCGGGCCTGGGCACGTGATGATGCATGCGCGAGCCGAAAAGACTATCGCGGCGGTGCGTAAGGCCGGCGTCGAGGTCGTGCCGATCGACTATGACGAATACAACAAATATGGCGCCGCCATCACTTGCGCGACGATGTTGATCGATCGCGATCCCGGCCCCCGCAAATTCTCCTAACCGCCCATCATTTCGGCTTGTCGACACCAACAACGGACCATGATCAATGGCAATAAACGGTAGAGAAGGCACGCCACTTCCCGAAGGGAAGCGCAGCCAGGAATTTACGCTCTCGGAATACGACGCCTGGCAGGAGCGCCAGCGCGGCCGTAATTGGACTCTCAACGATGTGCCTTTCTATCAGGGTAAGGGCAAGAGCCTGGAGCAAAACCCGTTCGATTGGCATGATTACGATTACCTCAACTACTACGATCAGGTTATCGGACGTAAATGTGGCTCGGCCGGGATCGGCAAGCTGTGTGACGTCGGCATCCTCCAGGTAACCGAAGACGACGACTACGCCTCCCATCCTTACTACCAGGAAGATCCGGAATACATGGATCGCGACGGCTTCTTCTCCAGCCGCACCATGGATATTTCTAAGATGCGGGATCAACAGGCGCGCTATGCAGAGGTGCTCGAAGAAAACGGCGTGAACGTCTATTGGATCAATTATCCGGACAAGCCGATGGGCGCATACGGGCCGATGACGAACCAAATGTCGGCTGCCGAGCTTACGGTGCTCCCCGGCGGTTCTATTATCCCAAAAAAGGCGTATGCGTTGGCGCCAACCTCTGGCTTTGGCCGCACTGAATACTTGGCACGGTGGGCGTTTTGGAATCTAGGTATTCCGGTTTTGGTCACTGTGATTGGCAAGGGGTCGTGGGTCACAGGCGTGTTTCTTGCTGATGATCTTTACTGCCAGACCATGTCGGTAGAGACCAACCAAGAGGGCATGGATCAGGTTGAACCGGTGATGCGGCGGGTGTGTGGTGAAAACTTACATATCCAGAAAATCTATGTGCCCACTTACAATTACTTTGAGCGCGATACTGGCGTCAGTGCCCACACCGACATGGTGATCGCGCCGCTCGATATCGACAAAGTTCTGGTACACGCGCCTGGTATCGACGTCGACACGCACGCGTTCTTGTGGAACAACGGCTACAAGATCATCGAAGTCGATCACGAGGAACAATGCGCGGCGCTGGCTTGTAATTTGATCCCGTTGGAACCCGGCCGTGTCATCATGCACGCCGGTGCGAAGCGCACGATCGAGGCGGTTCGCAAGGCCGGGGTCGAGGTGATTCCGGTCGAGTATGACGAATACAACACCTATGGCGCAGGTCTTCACTGCGCAACCATGCAGATCCTGCGCGAACCCGGGCCGCGCAAGTTTTCGTAGCCCTGGACACAGCCACTAACATTGGGAGGAGATAACATGCGTACTGCACGATTAGGTCTCGTAACTCTATTTGCCGCATTGATAGCGGTGGCGTTTGCTGGCAATGCGAACGCGCAGAAGAAGCTCACCATCCCGTTCGCGGGTCCGCTCACCGGGCCGATCGCAACCTATGGCCTTGAGCCCTTGCACGGGGCGATTCTTGCAGCTGAAGATCTCAACAAGGGTGGCGGCCTCAAGTCAGGTCCCTGGAAGGGTTACCATCTTGTCGTCAAGGAGCATGACGATCGCGGCGATCCCCAGGAGTCGGCTAACATCGCGCAGCAACTAACGCTGGATAGCGATGTCGTCGTGCTGATCGGCCATATATTCAGTGGCAACTGTCTTTCAGCCCTGCCGATCTACGAGTCAGCCAACCTCAGTATGGTGACCCCGATCTGTTCGAACCCAACGATCACCGAACAGGGATATAAGACCGCGCTTCGATTGGCTCCGGACGACACCAAGAACGCGACCGCTCAGGCCTCGTTTGCGACCGATACTCTAGGGGCGAAAAAGCCGGCCATTCTCTGGGCCAACCAGGACTACGGTCGCGGCCAATACGAGGTGGCGATCGCTCATTACAAGAGCAAGGGCATCGACTTCATTGCCGAGCCCTACAATGAGGGCGAGACCGACTACAACGCGATTATCAGCCGCTTCAAGAATGGCGGCGCGGATATGATCGTGCACCTCGGTTTCTATACCGAAGCAGCGCTGCAACGCCGTCAGGCCAATCAGCAGGGCCTAAAGGTTCCGTTCTTTGCCGGCCCCGGAGTCGTTAGTTCGGAGTTTGTTCGGCTCGGTGGCGCCGATGTCGAAGGCGTTTTCGTAATGGACTTCATGAAAGAAGCGATGGCAACCAGCCAGCTAAAAGGGTTGCAAACGCGCGTCAAATCCAAGTTCAAGGAGGACTTCAACCTCTATCATCGCAACGGCTTCGACGTGATGAACTTCGTCATTCGTGGTCTTGAAGGAGCAAAAGGAAATTCGCGTGTGGATGTGAACACGGCTCTACGCGGTACTTCCTTCCAGGGTCTAAATTACAACCTCAAGCTGGATAGCAAGGGCAACCTGATCGTTCCGCAGGACAAGCTCGGCGATTTCTACCATCTGAAAGTCGTCAAGGGCGGACAGTTCAAAGATTACACGCCCTAATACGAGTGATTCGAATTGAGATTGGCCCGGCTGTCGCAATGGCAGTCGGGCCGTTTTGTGTGAGTTCGGTTAATATTCGTCTTGGCGATGGCTGACCTACTTTTCCTACTGCAGCAGATCACCAACGGCCTCGCGCTGGGCAGTGTCTATGCCCTGCTCGCGATCGGCTTTTCGATGATCTACGGCATCCTGCGGATGATGAACTTCGCGCACGGCGACCTTTACGCCTTCAGTTCGATCCTCATCGCTGCATCGATCGCCGACAAAATGCCGATTCCGATTGCGCTGGCCGTCGGGATTTTGGTGGGCGGCGTGATCGGGGTGATTGTCGAGCGTGTCTGCTATCGTCCGCTCCGCTTCGTCGACCGCTCGGTGGCGATCGTAAGCTCGCTCGGCGCGGCTTTCGTGCTGCGCAACGGTTCTGAGTACTTTTTTGGCGTGCGGACATCGCCGTTTCCGCTCCTGCTGGGCCAACATCAATGGAACATCGGTGGCGTCAATTTTCCGATCGCTGGTTTCTTTGTTCTCCTTGTAGCTCTCGGAAGCATCGCGCTGTTCACGCTGTTCCTCCGGCGATCGCGGCTCGGGAGCGGCATCCTCTATGTTGCCCAGGACATCCCGACATCTAGCCTGATGGGTATTCGCATCAACCGCACAATCGTGTTGGTTTATGCGTTGGGCGGCGCCCTCGGCGTTATCGGCGGTATTCTCTACGGGTCGATTTACGGCGTCGTGTTTCCAGCAATGGGGTTCCCGGGCACCATCAAGGCCTTTGTCGCGGCAATCATCGGCGGCGTCGGCAATCTCACCGGCGCATTAATCGCTGGCCTGTTTCTCGGCGTCATCGAGACGCTCGTCGTCGTATACGGCGCCGATCTATTTGGGCTTCCACCGGGGTATCGCGACGCGGTCGCCTTCGTGATCCTGATCATATTCCTGTTGTTTCGGCCGACCGGCTTGATGGGCACGCGGGTTTCCATGAGCGAAGTCGGATCTGCCGCAACGATGGGCTATTCGGTGGTCGTAAAGAAAACCGTCAGCTTATTGGGCGTGATCAGCGTACCGCGCTGGTCGATCTGGCCCGCCGCGATCGTCCTGGCATTTCTGTTTCCGCAGGTTGTCACGGATCCCTATATGCTCCGCATCGCCAACCTGATCATGATGTACAGCATCTGCGTGCTGGGAATGAATCTGGTCCTTGGGTATTGTGGCCAGTTTCATTTTGGTCAGGCTGGCTTCATGGCGATCGGGGCCTATACGACGGCCCTGTTGATGTTGAAATTCGACCTCAACTTCATCCCGGCACTATTAGCCAGCGGCGCGCTGGCCTTTTTCTTCGGCATCTTAATCGGCATCCCGGCAATCCGCGTGCGCAGCGACTACCTCGCGTTAGTCACGTTCGCGTTCGGTGAAATCGTGCGGCTCGTAATACTGAATTCCGACTTCACGCGCGGACCGATGGGGCTACCTGGAATTCCCTTGCCCGAGCTATTCGGTTTCAAGATTTCCTCGATGTCAGATTTTTTCTACTTCGCGCTGGTCCTACTCATCTTGTCCTACGCGCTCTGTGTTCAGGTAACCCGGTCATTTATCGGCCGCGCCTGGCGCGCGATCTACGAAGATGAAACCGCGGCCGAGGCGATGGGTATCAACATCGCACGATACAAAGTGCTGGCGTTTGGACTGTCTTGTTTTCTCGGAGGTATCTCGGGCGCCTATATGGCGACGCTTTCGCGCTTCATCGCGCCGAATAGTTTTGGGGTCGATCTCTCCATCATGGTCATCATCATGTTGGTGCTTGGCGGTATGGGAAACCTAAAGGGCTCGATCATTGGTGCCGCAATCATGATCATCGCGGTCGAACTATTGCGGCCGATCGCCGAAGTGCGCATCGCAATTATCGGACTTGTCATGATCCTGGTGCCCATTTATCGGCCGCACGGTCTGTTTGTCGGCATAACCGGCGATATCAAACGCTGGGTGGGCGCCGCTCAACGACCGAAGAAACTCGAAAGCGACTCGCCATGACCGAGAGCGATGTCATTTTCCAAGCACAGGGACTGACCAAGAACTTTGCCGGTCTCATCGCCGTTAATGACTTGCACGTTGATCTTCGTCAGGGAGAAATTCTCGGCCTCATTGGGCCTAACGGATCGGGTAAGACTACGTTCTTCAACGTCATCAACGGTGTGTATGAGGCGACCGCCGGACGTGTCGAGCATCGCGGCACCGAGATTACCAACTGGCCGTCCTATCGGGTGGCTGGGCACGGGATAACGCGCACGTTTCAGAATTCTCGTGTGCTCCTGAACGCGTCGGCGCTTGAGAATGCGATGGTTGGCGGCCACCTCCATGCAAAAACCGGTTTCTTCAAAACCCTGTTTTCCAGCGCTGATGCGCGCGCGCGCGAGGCAAAAGTGCGCGAAGAGGCGATTGCAAATTTAGCATTTGTTGGCCTTGCCGACTATGCCGATGAAACGGCGCGCAACATGCCCTACGGTGCTATTAAGCGGCTCGAGATCGCCCGCGCCCTATCGACTAGGCCAGATATTCTTATGCTCGATGAGCCCGCCGCCGGGCTTAATCCGAGCGAGGCTGAAAATCTTATGAGTTTGGTCCAGCAACTTCACGAGGCTGGAAAGACGATTTTCATCATCGAACACAATATGCGTGTGGTCATGGGTTTGTGTCAGCGCATTATCGTCATCGAAGCGGGAATCAAGATCGCCGAGGGCGAACCCAAAGAGATCCGTAATGATCCCAGGGTAAAAGAGGCCTATCTCGGTAAGGGTGCATAGCGTGCTCAAGATTTCCGAACTTTCCACCGGATATGGCCACGCCGAAGTCCTGCATGGAATATCGATCGAGCTCAATGAAGGCGAGATCGTCGCGGTCGTCGGCGCCAACGG
>CAUZWH010000172.1:0-6491 GCA_963583675.1 Alphaproteobacteria bacterium | reverse complement strand
AGCGCCACCGCTCTCCGCCAATACCTTCGTAATCGCCGCCGTCAACGTCGTCTTGCCATGATCAACATGGCCAATCGTGCCAACATTGCAATGCGGCTTCGTACGTTCAAATTTCGCTTTCGCCATCTGTCGTTTCCCATGCGCTTCTTAATCAGATGCGCTATTTGTTCGCGTTGTTTTGGACGCTCGATCCAAGTCGCCCGATCCCGTTTGGAGCGGGTGATGGGGATCGAACCCACATAACCAGCTTGGAAGGCTGGGGCTCTACCATTGAGCTACACCCGCGGAGCCAAACCAAAACCATGTCGTCAAAGCCTCAAGTCAGCCCCCGTTGCCGGGGAGGTCATGGTGGAGGGGGTAGGATTCGAACCTACGTAGACATTCGTCGGCAGATTTACAGTCTGCTGCCTTTAACCACTCGGCCACCCCTCCTCCGAGACAAAAGCCCCGCGTCTGCGGCCGTGCGCCGCAATATGAAGATTCGCCAAATGTTGTCAACGCAAAAAGAGACGCTTCGGAAAGCTCTACGCGCCGGAACCCCGATCCATCGATGATGCGCTCTTTAGCGCGACGTAATAATATTACTTAACATGCAAAATGGCAAGCCACGCAGACACCCCAAACCGCGGCCCAATCGGCCGCGCCCTAGCCGCGATTCGCGACCCCGTAACGCGGCCGTTGCGAGCGGCGCGTATTGGATCTATGGCCACCACACGGTGGCTGCTGCCTTGGCCAATCCGGCCCGCCGCACAAAGCGTTTGATCGGCGTCGAGAAGGCCCTGGAATCACTCCGCAGGACGGTTGGCGACGCGGCAATCGGGCAAGCGGAAACCACCGATCGAGAGGGCGTCGAACGATTATTGCCCCGCGGGGCCGTTCACCAAGGCCTGGCTTTGGAAGCATTGCCATTGACGGGCAAGCGGTTCGAGGATGCGGTCGCGCTACACGACGATCGTATACGTCCAAATATCGTGGTTTTACTAGATCAGGTGACTGATCCGCACAATATTGGCGCGGTGCTGCGATCGGCCGCGGCATTCGAGGCCCGCGCCGTGGTGGTAACCGAGCGTCACGCCCCCGGCGAAACCGGGGCGCTGGCGAAAGCGGCATCCGGTGCGCTCGATCTCGTCCCCTATCTTCGCGTCACCAATCTCGCGCGAGCCCTGGTTTTTCTGGCCGAGATCGGTTATTGGCGCATTGGATTGGACTCGAGCGGCGCCCGGGCCCTGGATGCTGCGGGGCTTGGCGATGGCGGGCATGACGATGTGGTTATTGTACTGGGGGCGGAAGGCCGGGGGATGCGGGCGTTAACAATGCAACGCACCGATGAAGTAATGCGCCTTGGCCTACCCAGTGCCGACGGGCCTGACATGCCCAGCCTCAACGTATCCAACGCCGCCGCAATCGCGCTGTATGAGTTGACCCGATCGCGCCGTTGACCCGCCCGCACTGGCAGTTGCGGTACCAATGACCACTTTCTCGACCGATGCGACCCATGGGCCGCAACAGACGCGCTGGTTGATTGTCGTCGCCACTACCTTGACGGGGATCGTCGCCGCCATGCAGGTCGGCAAGGTGCCGCCCGCGCTGCCGATCATTCGGGCCGAACTCGACCTCAGCCTGGTGATGGCTGGCTGGGTGACGTCGATGATCACGTTGGTTGGTGCGGTATCTGGAATCGGCTTCGGCATTCTCACCGAACGCATAGGCGGACGGACCATGGTGTTCTTTGGCCTTACCTGCCTGGCGATTGGCAGCGCACTCGGCGCCAGTGCTAGCGGCGTCGCACTACTGCTTGCCTCACGCGCGCTCGAAGGGATGGGCTATGTCACCATCGTCGTCGGCGGCGCACCTCTGATCACAGCGGTGACCGCCTCGCGCCATACCCGTACCGCTCTCGGCGCTTGGAGTGGATATTACCCGGTCGGTATCAGCCTGATGATCGCGCTTTCAGCGCTGTTCCTGGCTAACGATGATTGGCGTGGGTTGTGGGCCGCCAACGTTGTGGCGATCGCTTTGATCGCTGTCATTTTCGGGATCGCGACCGCGAGACATTCGGGTCCGCTCAGTCGACCTGCAGTTCCCCGTGCGGCACGCGAAATTCTTAAAGCGATCGCCCGCCCCGGCGCGTGGGTGCTGGGCGCATCATTGGCAATCGCCGGGGCCAACATCCTTGCCGTCATCACTTGGCTGCCGACGTTTTTTGTCGAAGCGCTGGGTCGCTCGACGATTACGGCCGCATTATTGACCGCATTGGTTTTCTCCCTGATGGGCTTTGGTAATGTGGCCGGCGGCTGGCTTATCCAACGAAACCTGCCGCGCTGGCGGGTGCTGGTGGTTGGCAACCTGGTAGTCGGGACGCTCCCATTGTTGATCTTTGAGCCCACGACGCCCGACGCCCTCCGGCTTCTCCTTGCGTTTGTCTTTGCCTTCTCGTCCGGCATCGTCCCCGGCGCCAGCATGTCGGCGATTCCGCTCCACGCACCGACGCCGCGCGACATCGGCATTGTTGCCGGTGTCCTCCTGCAGGGAAGTCAATTTGGTTTTTTGATCGGACCGCCGGCGCTCGCCGCCGCGGTGATCGGCTTCGGCGGTTGGCAACGCGGTGTTTGGCTGCTCACTGCGCTGGGAATAGTCAACGTCGTTTTGGCGTTAGTCCTGCGTCGTATCGAACGAAGTTTATGAAAATCGAACGAAGTTTGTGAAATCATGACGCTGCAGGAGCTTCCGGAATTTCGATCCGAGCAAAGCTCGGGGACATTCGAGGTTTCCGTTGAGCCCACAGCCCGTCCAACGTTAGCCAACCTCACCTCGGCCACCGAATCCATCCCCATTCAATCGCATCAGGAAGTGTGCGACAGGCCGGGCCGCGCGCATCGCCAAGATGCGGATGTCGAAATCTACCTTCGCTTCTACGATCTCACGGCGGCGGAACGGGATGCCTTTGTACTGCTATCGGAAGGCCTTGGCGGCGAAGTAATCTCGCGGCAGCTCGGCCTTACCGGCACGGCCTGTGAGTTTCAGCGTATGCGTGTGTTTCAAAAAATGGGCGCCTCATCGCTCATCGAATTGCTGGTGATGGCTGAGATCTGCGTTCTCGACTGATCGGTATCTCACACGCCCGGAAGCGCGATCGCATTGGTCGGCGCGATACCCTCGCGCAATTGTTTGGCGGCCCGATATTCCGCCGAGTTCCACAGCGCCCGGATATCGGCCATCGTCGGAAACTCAAACACAACGGTGTGGTGAACATCGAAGGTGCCTTCGAGGACTTCGGCACCATCGCCGCGCACCAACAAACGGCCCGAGAACTTGCTGACCAAGGCGTTCGCGGCAATCACATACGCGTCGTAACGGGCGGGGTCGGCGATCTCACCGACATGCGAGATGAGATAAGCTGCCATTACCGCCCTCCCCTTCGATTTCGCTGGTGTGAGATTGGTTGGCGTTCAGCGTGGTCGATCACCCTGCGCCGTGGTCCGATGCATGATCCGGCGCTGGGTCTCGTCATAGTCGAGAACCCCGTAATGCATCGAGCAACGATTGTCCCACATCACCACGTCGCGCTGACGCCAGCGGTGGCGGTAGACGTTCTCCGAACGAGTCGCCTGCGCCAGCAGAAACTCTAGGAGCGGTTTGCTTTCCGCCTCGCTCATGTCGGCAAATCGCTTGGTGAAGTATGCGTTGACATAAAGCGCTATGCGCCCGGTTTCCGGATGGGTTCGCGCCACCGGATGCGCGACCGGCGGCGGCAAGTGACTAAGGCCCTGTTCGTTGTTTTCGCCGCCGTCGTTACGAGCCGCCAGCGTCTCCGCCGAGTGCATCGCCGATAAGTCGCCGAGCATCTCCCGCAGGCCGGCCGAGAGTTGCGCCCAAGCCGCGTACATATTGCAGAACATGGTGTCGCCGTAGCCCTCGGGCACTTCGAGGCCATACAACAACGAGGCCATCGGCGGCACCTCACCGAACGAGATGTCAGAGTGCCACCAGTCATTGCGTCCACCACGGTGGCCAGGAAAGTTTTCCAGCGCGTGCACCGCCGGCGCTTCCTCGAGATGACGGCGGCTTTTCAGCGGGTGGCCGATGACCTCGCCGAAGCGCTCCGTGAAGGCAACCTGCTCGGTGGGCGTGATGTTTTGATCCGGAAAGACGAGAACCAGGTTGTCGAGAAATGCCCGGTGGACCTCGGCAAACAACGAGCCATCGGTTGCCGCTTGGGCGAGATCGACACCGGTGACCTCAGCCCCGAGCGCACCACCCAAGGGGCGCACCTGGATGCGCACATATTCAACCGATGGGGCGGCTGCTTCACTCATATATAATTAGAGTAGCACGCATCCGCATTTTGTGGGATCAAGCGCGCGCTGGGTACGCGAGAATTCAAATGGGCCGGCTTAGCTCAGTTGGTAGAGCAATTGATTTGTAATCAATAGGTCGCGGGTTCGACTCCTGCAGCCGGCACCAACATCCCATCGGCATGCGTGTTTCCAATAGGTTAGGTGCGGTTGGAGCACTGTCAAGGGGCCAAAAGTGTCTACCGTTTTATCTACCCCTCTGTAGCTCAGCGAATATGCCTTTGTGAGCGTGGGGCATGGGCCACCGGGCTCTGCCACGTATATATTCACGAACCGTGGAAATTTGTGTAGCAAACACGGCTCACCACACGGCTGTATGCACTTAAGTGATTGATTCGGCTATGTTTTAGGAGAAGTTGGCGGAGGGAGAGGGAAACAAAGCTTCCTGCCCTCACAAGCGCTCACAACGAACAACGCCAGGCAAGCGGTCGCGATTCCATACAAAACGGAATTGGTATTTCTACGGGTCCGGTGATTGTCAGCAACATCGGCTCGACCAAGCGAATGGAATACACGGTGATCGGCGATCCGGTATATCTGTCGGCGCGGATCGAGAGCGCGACACGGTTCTACGGCGCCAACATCCTGATCAGCGAATACACCAAAGCTGCGATGAAGAACGGGGCGCGCTTACGCGAGATCGATCTGATGCAGGTCAAAGGCAAAACCGAGCCGGTATCACTGTTCGAAGTTCTTGACCACCACACCCATCAATCGTTCCCCAATCTCGGCGATGTGCTGGATGCGTATAGCCACGGTCTGACCGCGTATCGTCAGCGAGACTGACAAACCGCGCTCGGCGGGTTCGATGCCGCCCTTGCGGCCCACACCGACGATAAACCCTCGCATATCTACGCCGAGCGGTATCGCCGCTTTCTCGATACGCCGCCGCCGGACGATTGGGACGGCGTCTACGTTATGACGGACAAGTAGTCTCGGATTGACGCCACGCAACAAGTCCGTGCCGCCGCCCCAGGAGTACTATTGGGAGGAGTACTATGGGGATCAGAGCGGTTTGGTGGCGCGGACGTAAACATTCCATCCTAGTGCGCGCAGCGGCGTACGACCGGCGGGGGGCAGCAGCGCGCTGGCGAGTTTAGCCAATGGCGGCACGAGCAGAAGCTGACGCCACGAGATCTGATGCACTTCGCAGAACGTTGCCCGGAATCCGGTACGCTCCAGCAGCGCGCGTGCTTGCACTCGGCTATACACACGGCCCAGCGGATTTTCAGCGCCATCGACCATATTGACGGCATCGGCTTGGCTGCGGCCGCGATGGCTCGGCAATGCTAAGCGCTTCATCCGCATCAACACTTGATACTGCCAGCTGTAGCGGTAGTAGAGCATGATGATCATCTCGCCACCCGGCTTCAGCAACCGGTACGCTTCCTCGACCAATGGGTCAGGATCGGGCACGTGGTGCAGCACCCCCATCGACGCCACGACATCGAACGCACCGTCGTCAAACGGGAGCACCTGCCCGTTGATCCTGGTGAAGGTACCGGTGAGACCCATGCTCGAAAAACGGTGTTGTGAGATCTCCACGGCGCGGTCGGTGATGTCGACTCCCTGCACCGCTGCGCCTGCCTTCGCATATCGCGACAGCACGTAGCCATTGCCGCAGCCAATATCGAGAACCCGTTTACCCGCTGCCTGTGCGAGGCGATAAACTCGCTCCTGTAACCACGGGGGCTCGCAATCTTCGGCCTCCCGGAGCGCATCAAACGTCGCGAAAAATTCAGGCGTGCCTGGGTCGGCACCAATATCCGCCGACGCCAACGGCGAGCGTTCCCAAAACGCGCAAACATCGTCAAGCGAAGCGGTCATCGGCTCGAATGTGGTAAAGATTCCATAGATAGAAAGCGTTTTATTCTATGTTTGGGACAGCGTGAGGTCAGTTGGTTTCGATGAACGATGAGACGAAAGAAGAGTCGTTACTCGAGTGGGACAAAATCGAGCTTCGTCGGGCAATTGCTGGATCATGTGACGACATCTGGCGCTACTGGGCGGAACCGCACCTTATCAAACGATGGTGGGGCGATTCAGTCCACCTAGAACTTCGGGTTGGTGGCGCATTTGAGGAGCGCTGGAAAGCCTCCGACGGTAGTGAAATGGTGACGAGCGGGACGGTCATTA
>CAUZWH010000171.1:0-6530 GCA_963583675.1 Alphaproteobacteria bacterium | reverse complement strand
TGAATTAACTTCAGGTACCAAGCCGTGAAAGTCGTCGTTCTCGGGGCTGGCGTTATCGGTGTAACCAGTGCGTATTTTCTTAATCGTGCCGGGCACGAGGTTACCGTCATCGATCGCCAGCCCGCCGCCGGGCTCGAGACCAGTTTTGCCAATGGCGGCCAAATCTCTTCTGGCCACGCGGCTCCTTGGGCGAGTCCCGATCTCCCGCTAATGATCCTCAAATCACTCGGGAAACAAGACGCGCCAATCGTCTTCCGGCTTAAGGCGGACCCGCAGATGTGGTCGTGGGGTTTCAAGTTTTTGCGCAACTGCACGTGGCCGCGCTATCGCCGCAATACATTGACCAGCTTTCGGATTTCCGCGTTCAGCCGCGATACGATCAAGCAAGTCCGGGGTGATACCGGCATCGAATACGACCACGGCAGCCGCGGCATTCTTCACATTTTTCGCGACAGCGAAATGTTCGAGATGGCGTCGCGGCGCCTCGAAGATCTCAAGTCCATCGGTGACAATGAGATAGTGCTCGATCGTAGTGCTTGCCTGGCGATGGAACCGGCGCTGGAGACATCGAAAGCGCCAATTGTCGGTGGGATTCATGCGATCGACGACGAGACCGGCGATGCCCTCAAATTCACTCAAGCGCTCGCGACCTATTGCGCGGAGCGAGGCGTCGAATTCCGCTATGAAACAACAGTGACTGGATTTGAGCGGCGCGGCCACCGGATCGATGGTGTCATCACCGCGGGAGAGACTTTTCGCGGCGACGCCCATCTTCTTTGTTTTGCGAGCCACATCCCTACACTTACCAAACAGCTTGGTTTCGGCGTACCGATCTATCCAGTCAAGGGGTACTCAACAACCATCCCGATCGGCGGCGCCAATCGTACGCCTGTGATCAGCGTGACCGATGAGACTCGTAAGATCGTCGTCACACGCCTCGGCGATCGGCTGCGGGTCGCGGGTACCGCCGAGATTGCCGGCTATGACCAAACCCTGCGACAGGTTCGGGCCGATGCGGTGTTACGTGTTGCGATGGAACTCTATCCTGAAGGCGGTGACTACGAAAAAGCGGAGTTCTGGTGCGGGCTCCGCCCGGTAACGCCGGACGGCCCGCCGATCCTTGGTCCAACGCCATACGAAAATCTGTTCATCAACTCGGGCCATGGCACCCAGGGGTGGACCATGGCCTGCGGGTCCGGGCAGGTTATCGCCGACATCATCTCCGGCGAGAAGCCGACGATTTCAATGGACGGCCTGACGCTCGACCGGTTTCATTGAGCCAGAGCCGGATTTGATGCACAAATACTGCCGATGATGTACCGAGTCCTAATGGTCGCTGTTGTTCTGGCAGTGGCGGCGTGCGCCCCGCGCGACTACCTCCGTGAAGACTATATGGGTAAGCGTTACCTGCAGCCCGACCGGTTCCCGCAGCACGTGAAACATGACGCAAATGGCAATGCGATTGTCGAAACCGAACGACGGCGTGGCCTCCTCAGCAACCTGCCGACGTTGCGGCTGCCGAGCATTCCGCTACCGAACATCGATCTGCCAGATCTGTGGCCATTTGGCGACGAGGACGAAGACGAGAGCTAATTCGGTAGATTAAAGGCGTCCTTGGCATTGCCGCTCACCAGCTTAGCCTGATCTTCGGGCGCGAATTCGGCAAACATCTTGCCAACCCGGCCTTGCGCGTCGAGACCGATGGAACGGATATGCGGAAAGTCCGAACCCCAGATCACCCGATCAAAACCAATTTTAGGAACGGCAGTGGATGCCAGGGCATCGTCGACCATGCCGTGCCAAAACCGGTGCTTGATGTAATCACTGGCGCGCATATCGAGCTTGGGGAGCGGGATTCGCGCGGCAAAGGCTTCCTGCATCTGATCGAGACGCCACATATAGTGCGGCAACCACGACAGCTCGAACTCGCTCAAAATCACCTTTAGGTTTTTAAAGCGATCCAGGACCTTGCCGAAAATGAACTCGTTGGCGACGACTCCCATCGCTTCGTACATCAGCGCTAGCAATACCTGCGGCGATTCCTCCTGCTCCTCGGGCGAGTGGAAGTGGAGCGGGTCGGGTATCCGACCGGTAATCGAGTGAAGTTGGACGGGTACGCCCATTTCCTCACACCGGGCCCAGAACGGATCCCAGTAGGTATCGCGATAGGGCGGCGACCCTTCGTGCGCGATGAGCTGGACGTTGGCGACCCCTAAACCTTTCTTGTAGGAGCGCTCAAGTTCCTTGATTGACCAGTCGACATCCGACATCGGAATCATCGAGACTCCAAACAGGCGCTCGGGGGCGTGGCTGCAGAATTCAGCGAGCCAATCGTTGAATACGGAAGCACAGTCCCGCAGCACGCCGGCGTGGGGATGCTGCATGATCAATAGCATCCGCGTGGCATTCATCATCTCGGCCTTGATCTGGGCTTTTTCCTGAAACTCGACCCGAACCGCCGGGTCCCAACCCGCAGCCTGGAAACCAATCTTCTGGGCTTCCTCGTCGGAGCGTCCGACTTTGAGAACTTGGGCGCCCGAATAGTAGAAGTTTCCTTTTTTGCCGCGATGCTCGTCGATCAACCGCGGCGTCTCATCGCCCCATTTGTCGAAGATCGCTTCCTGCCACAACGTGTGTGGTTCCATCACATGCGAGTCGCCCGAGACGATATTACTGAAGATGTCGGTCATGGTTGGCTTCCTTGCGCCGGGCGTTAGTTGATATTGAAAACTTCAGCCGCGTTACCGCCGGTGAGTCGGCTCTGGTCTTCGGCGCTGAACGGTTCGAACGCCTTGGCGACGTGGCCGCGCGCTTCGAGGCCGATCGAGCGGATATGAGGGAAATCCGATCCCCACAGCACACGGTCGGCACCAAGGTACTCAATGGTCTCGGTAGCGTAGAGGTCATCGATCACGCCGTGCCATATGCGCTGGCGCATATAGTCGCTGGCCTTCATGTCGAGCTTGGGCAGCACCAGCCGGTGGGCCATCGCCTCCTGCATATGATCGAGGCGCCACATGAAGTTCGGGATCCAGCTGAGTTCAAATTCGCTGCACACGACGCGTAGTTTGGGGTGGCGATCGAGGATCTTGCCGAAGATGAACTCGTTTACCAGGACACCCGTGACCTCATAGAACATCGCGATCTGGGTTTGCGGCGATAGTTGCTGCTCCTCAGGCGTATGGAAGTGGATCGGATCCGGAACCCGACCGGTGATGATATGGAGCTGGATCGGAATATCCATCTCAGCCGCGCGGGCCCAAAACGGGTCGTACGCCGGCTTGCGGTAGGGCGGCGAGCCCGGCGGGGAATAGAGCTGAATATTGACGCCACGAAATCCGTTTTTAGCGCAGCGTTCGAGTTCCTCGATCGCCCAATCGACATCGTCCATCGGGATCATGCCGATCCCAAGAAGGCGCTTGGGGTTATGCGAAATGAACTCGGCAAGCCAATCGTTGAATACCCGGGCGCAGGCGCGCAGACAGGCATAATTCGGATGCCGCATGATCAGCAACATGAACGTCGCGTTCAGAACTTCGGCGGCGACTTCGGCTTTTTCCTGAAAGGCAACTCGAACGACTGGATCCCAGCCGGCTTCTTGCATTCCAATTTTCTGAGAATCACGGTCGCTACCGCCATACTCCATAATCTGGCCGCCGGTATTGAAGAATTTGCCTTCTTTTCCCAGATGACCATCCAGCACGCGCGGCGTGTCGTCGCCGAACTCTGCCAGGAGCGTTTTCTCCCAGAGGTCCACGGGCTCCATGACGTGGGAATCGGCCGATATCAGGCGGCCGTTGGCATCGCTCATAGTCTTCCCCTACTCACAGCTTTCGCAAATATTGATAAATCACAGAGGCAGTTCGTAGAACGCACTCAATTCGTAGGCAAGGCTTATTACGTAGTTCGCATCGAAAGTACGCGAGATCTACAACCGACCATGGTTATTTGGCGCAAGGAAACGCGGCATTGAGGGCAGAGATAAACGTGATATCGGCGGGTCGGGCTTCATAGTCGGCTCGGTTCTCTGACGTCCAGGCCAAGAAGATTTCGCGAACATGCTCGACTTCGATCCGCGACGGTGGTGCACCGTACAAAACAGCCGGCGGGAACAGTGTGATCATCGCATCGTGGGCATCGATCAAACCCTGGAGATATGACAGGCAAATCACGCGATTGATATCCTGTTCCACGGTCTCGACTTTTCCGCCGCACATTTGGGCGAATTCGCTGGTTTTGACTTTGATAGCCTGTGCGGGGGTACCCGATCCGGCGAGCAGCAACACGCCGATCGCGCCGACCAGGGCAAATCGTAGCCTGCGGAAATCGCAGAAATTGGAGCGACTGCGCGTGAGGTGTTTTAGGTTGATACCGGTCACGGGCTGAGTGCGAAGGAGGACAAGACGAACCCCCGTCCCGGAAGACCGGAACGGGGGTTGGTAGAGGCTTTTGTCTACGCGAGATAGGGGCGATCTGCCGGAGCGGCGTTGCCGATCGCGGCATGGCTGGGGGCGCGATCAACAAAGAACTCCCAGCGGATCTTGTCATAGTCCTGCACGAAGAAGCTGCGCTTGGTATCGTCATCGATCTGCTTTTCGATTTCAACGCCCTGCGCAGTGATGGCCGCGACCGATTTTTCCAGCGCTTCTTCGCTTGCGAGTTCGAAGCCGCAGTGGTGCATACCAACTTCATCGCCGTCCGCAGCTTGAAAAATCGATAAATCGTAACGGCCAACGCCGCCCTCGAAACACGCGTAACTGTTGTCGGCGGCGACGTGAATCGGTTTGAGCCCGGCAACCTCGCCGTAGAAATGCATCGACTGATCGAAGTTCGACACAGTGAAGGTGCAGTGGGTGATATGGCGGGGATGCACGGGTGCCTCGTCGACCCCATAAAGCTTAGGATTGGGATCGTAACGCACGTCCGAATGCGGTTCGTTCTCACCTGGGTTCCACAGACCGGTGATCAACTCCAACTCACCTTGGAACATGCTGCGCCAATCGGTGATCTCATCGGCATAGAACTCATTCAGATTGCCGTCGGGATCGGGGATGTAGATGCTGTGAGATAACTGATGGTCGGCAAAAAAGGCGATCGGTTGATCGGTCTTTTTGAGGCGTTGAATAGCGTCAACCAAGCCCGACTCGTTTTCCATCTCCCAGCCGAGGTGGAAGAGACCGGTTTTGTTCGAAATTTCTTTAGGAATCAGAATCTGGCCGTCGCGACCGACGCGGTCCTCGCCGTGGGTCACCTGGACGGTGCCGATATCATGATGGGTGTTACCGTTGCCAAGGAAGCTGCCAAGAATCCCAGGCTCAGTTGCTTCGATGTGGAAGCCCAGGACTTTGTTATAGAATTCGGTGTTCCGTTTATAATCGCCGACCCACAGGTTAACGTGACCCAGCCGACGCGGACTAAAGTCGATCGGCTCTTCCGTCGTTTCTCCTGCTACGCTCATCCCAATTCCTCCATCATTTTCGTGCGAACTTGTCCACCGCCGGACGTTATTTGCTGGCTGAACTCTAGCTGAGTTGTGCACGGCTCGCAAACTTAGCGAACCCGATTTAGCGCTCTTTCAAAATTAACAAATAAGTTTATAAAAACGTCATAGATATTTGTTTTAATTATATATATTAGTTTTTATCGCGAATAATACTCGGCTTTCCTTGAGACCGGCTGGACGAGCAGCTATAAGGCGCGCTTTAGGCATGTTCAACGCCCGATGAGTTAGGGAACGAGGGGAAGGAAAGTTCATGGTCGTCGTACGCAAGGAAGTCGGGCCGCAACGCTACCGCGAAACCTATGGGCGTTATTTTGAGGATTTCGAGGTTGGCGATGTTTACGAACATCGGCCGGGTCGAACGGTCTCGGAGGCCGACAACACCTGGTTCACCTTGCTGACCATGAACAAGCATCCCACCCATTTCGACATGGCTTATGCGGCGTCGACCGAATTCGGTAAGCCGCTGGTAAATAGCGCCCTCACCCTGGCAATCGTCACCGGCATGTCCGTCAGTGATATTAGCCAGAAAGCGATCGCCAATTTGGGCTGGGACAAGGTCAAGCTGGTCGCGCCGGTCTTCAATGGCGACACGATCTATTCCGAGAGTGAAGTCTTATCAAAACGTGAGTCCAAATCGCGGCCTCATCAAGGGATTGTCACGGTAAAGACCACGGGTATGAAGGCAGACAAAACTGTGTTCATGACGTTTGAGCGCAGCATGCTGATCCCGTTTACCGGCCACAGCGCGGACGACGACAACCCGATGTATTAACCGTCTAGCCCTTGGGCCAGATGTCGCGGCCACGCTCGCGAGCGCCGCGATCAACAATTTCCAGGATCAGTTTGCGACGCACGGCTGCTGCGAAACTGTCGCGGCCATCGGCGGTGACGACAAAACTGCCGGGCCCGCCAATAATCGTGTCCGCGAAGGCTTGCTCCACGTTGTAGCTCACCGGACGCCCGCCACAGTCGTCGCGGCATAGAATGGCGAGGCCGTTGATCGTGAGACCATCGCCGAGTGCCTGCG
>CAUZWH010000170.1:0-6552 GCA_963583675.1 Alphaproteobacteria bacterium | reverse complement strand
ACGCTCGCTCATACAGATTCGGCCATCCGGACCGCGCGCTGGCGGGCCGAGGTGAACAAGCATCTCGGTGTTGATTCCGAGGTCGTTTATCGCGAAGACCTGCGGCGCATGATCCCGTTGCTCAACCTTTCGGAAGACGTGCGCTATCCCGTCATGGGCGCGCTCTACCATCCGCCTGGTGCTATCGCACGTCACGACGCGGTGGCCTGGGGCTATGGCGGCAGGGCGAGTCAACTCGGGGTCGAAATTCACCAGGGCACGGAAGTTCTCGGTATCAAGCAGGAAAGCGGCCGGGTCACCGGAGTGATTACGAACCGAGGGGAGATCGGCTGCGGTAAGGCCATGCAGGCGGTGGCGGGAATGAGCTCGGTCATGGCCGCCAAGGCCGGGTTCAAGCTGCCGATCAGCTCGACCACCCTGCAGGCTTGCGTGTCGGCGCCGCTCAAGCCGTTCCTCAACGACATCGTCGTCTCGGGCAGCCTGCATGTCTATATTTCGCAAAGCTCGCGCGGCGAACTCGTGATGGGCGGATCGGCCGAGGGCTATTCCCGTTACAACACCCGCACGACTCTCGACCTGACCGAGGGCCTGATGGCGCATATGCTCGAGCTGTTCCCCTTCCTCGGCGAGGTGCCGCTACTGCGGCACTGGGCCGGAATCGTCGATATGACACCGGACTTCAGTCCGATCATGGGCGAGACGCCGATCGAGAATTACTACATCGATTCCGGCTGGGGAACCTGGGGCTTCAAGGCAACCCCGGTATGCGGCAAGCGCATGGCCGAGACCCTCGCAACGGGCCGCGTCCCCGACATCCTCGAGCCCTTCCGGCTATCGCGATTCAACGAGTTCGCGCTGGTCGGTGAAAAGGGCGCCGCGTCGGTCGGCCATTGAGGATAGTGTCGTGAAGATTCTGACCTGCCCCCTGAACGGCCCCCGCAACATTTCCGAATTCGTCTATGGCGGAGAAGTGGTCGATATGCCAGATCCCAACCGCTGCTCCACCGACGAGTGGGCCGATTACGTGTTCCTCGAAAACAACACGGCGGGCGTGGTGCGCGAGTGGTGGTATCACGCGCCGACCGCATACTGGTTTATCGCTGAGCGCGACACGGTGAGCGAAGAGGTCATCCGGACCTACGATGCCGGAACCGTGTTCAAGGAGCGCGTCGAGTTCAGTAAGCCCGAGCCGTCGGCGGATTCCGACGCGCCGAAGAAAGACTAGGCGGCCATGGCGACTCAATCGCGAAGACTCCCTGAGCCTGCAGGGCTGCTGATCGATCGTTCGACACCGGTCAGTTTCTCTTTCGAAGGAAGTTGCTACAGCGGCTTTGCCGGCGATACGATCGCCAGCGCCCTGGTTGCGAATGGTGTGACGACGCTCTCGCGCTCATTCAAACTTCACCGGCCGCGCGGTGTGCTCTCCATGTGCGGGCATGATGCGAACAGTCTGGTTCAGATCGGGCCCCGGCCCAACGCGTTGGCCGACAAGGTTTTGATTACGGACGGGATGGCGGCGCGCGGACAGAATTACTTCGGCAGCCTGAAAAGTGATAAAGCGGCGCTACTGGGTCTGCTTGGACGGTTCATGCCGGCCGGTTTTTACTACAAGGCATTCCACACACCGAAGATCCTGTGGCCGTTTTGGGAAAAGGTGATCCGACGGGTTGCTGGCCTTGGCGAAGTCGATCTCAGCCATCACCACGAGTATTACGACAAGGAATACCTGTTCGCCGACGTCTGTGTCGTGGGCGGTGGCCCGGCGGGTATGGCCGCGGCGCTCAAGGCCGCGGAATCGGGAGCCGAGGTTGTTCTCGTCGACGATATGGACGCGCTGGGCGGCTCGCTCAACTACGCCCGGTTCGATGTCAAGGGTGAAGTGGCGGCCAAGGCTCGGGCCAAATTCGTTGCCGAGGTCGAGGCCCAGCCGAACATCCGGGTTATGACCCGGACGATGTGCAACGGGTGGTTTTTCGACAACTGGCTACCCTTGGTCGGCGATCGCCGGCTCCACAAGCTTCGGGCAAAGGCCCTCGTCGTCGCGACGGGCACCATCGACCAGCATGTTGTGTTCCACAACAATGACCTGCCCGGCGTGATGATGGCCAGCGCCGCGCAACGGCTGATCCGGCTCTACGGCGTGCGTCCAGGCACGCGCGCCGTTGTGGTAACGACCAACGGAGACGGCTACGGAGCGGCGCTCGATCTGCTCGACGCCGGCGTCGACGTGGCCTGTGTCGTCGACCTGCGGGCCGAGCCCGCAACCGACGAACGCTACGAGGCCGTGCTCCAAAAGGCGCATATTCCGATCTTTTCTAATTCGGCCGTTCGCGAAGCGATCCCGTTGCCCGGCAACAAGGGCGTTCGAGCGGTCGATGTGGCGCGCGTCGTGGGCGACGGCCAGTTGGCCGCGCAAAGCGACCGGTTTGAATGCGATTTGGTGGCGATGGCGGGCGGCTACAATCCGTTTGCGGCGCTTGTCTATCAGGCGGGTGGGCAGCTCTCCTACGACGAGGATGCCGCCATGTTTGGGATCGCCGGACTGCCGGAGCACCTCTTTGCCGCAGGCTCCGTGGACGGTGCATTCCATCTCGATGCGGTAAACGAAAGCGGCCGCATTGCTGGCTGGGCGGCGGCGAAGGACGTAGGCTTCGAAGCCGGTCGGAAACCGGCGGGCCGCGCGAAAAAAGGTACGGCCGAACAGAACATCGCCTGGCCGATGTTCCCTCATCCCAAGGCTAAGGAATTCATCGACTTCGACGAAGACCTTCAGATCAAGGACATTGTGAACACGATCGCCGAGGGCTTCGATCACATCGAACTGCAAAAACGTTTTTCGACCGTGGGCATGGGGCCGTCCCAGGGACGGCATTCCCTGTTGCCGTCGGTGCGGATCAACGCACGGGAAAACGGGCGGAACGTCGACGAAACGGGCGTGACGACCCAGCGTTCGCCGATCTCGCAGATCACGATCAGCCATCTCGCCGGGCGGATCTTCGATCCCGTTCGCGTGACGCCGATGCATCACCGGCATCTCGATCTAGGGGCCCGGATGATGACGGCGGGTGTCTGGATGCGGCCCGAATATTACGGGACGCCGGGCAACCGCGCAGACAGCATTCTGCGAGAAGTAAACAGCGTGCGCGAGAACGTCGGGGTGATCGATGTTTCCACCCTCGGCTCGCTGGTAATTCAGGGTCCGGACGCCGCCGAGTTCCTCGAACGGGTCTATACCTTTGCGTACAAGAAGCAGCCTCTGGGTCGAGCACGTTATGTGCTGATGACCGACCAGAGCGGCGTGATCACGGATGACGGCGTCGCCTGCCGGCTCCACGACGATCATTTCTACGTCACCGCGACGACCTCGGGTGCGGATGCGGTCTATCGGACCATGCTGTGGTTCAACGCCCAGTGGCGGCTTAAGGTCAATGTGATCAATGCGACGGCGTCCTACGCGGCAGTGAACATCGGCGGGCCCAACGCGCGCAAGGTGATGGAGAAGATCGATTCGGATATAAATCTCTCGAGCGAAGCGTTCCCCTATATGGGCGTGCGCGAGGGCCGGCTCGGCGACATTCCTGCCACGATCATGCGGATTGGCTTTGTCGGCGAGCTCGGTTACGAAATTCACGTTCCCTCCGCGCAGGGCGAAGCCTTGTGGGATGCGCTGTTCGAGGCGGGCGCGGAGTTCGGAATTATGCCGTTCGGCATCGAAGCCCAACGCCTGTTGCGCCTGGAGAAGGGCCACATCATCATCAGCCAGGACACGGACGGGCTGACAACGCCCCACGAGGCCGACATGGCCTGGGCGCTGTCGCGGAAGAAGCCGTTTTTCGTCGGCGAGCGCTCGATCGACATCCAGACGGCGCGCGGCCTCGGGCGCAAGTTGATCGGTTTTGAACTGGTCGATCCCCAGGCGACGGTACCGCTGGAGGCGCATCTGACGCTGCGCGGCAATGAGATCGTCGGGCGGCTGACTTCGGTGGGTCGTTCTCCGACGTTGGACAAGGTCATCGGGCTGGGCTACGTCGCGCCCGACCAGGCTGAGGTTGGCACAGAATTCGATATCAAGGTTGCCCACGGTGAGATCGTCAAGGGACGGGTGGCTAAACTGCCGTTCTACGATCCTGACGGCGAACGCCAGGAGTTGTAAGATGAGCGTCAGTCCAACGGACAGCAGCGCCCGAAGCTTCATCTACCACGAACTCGTCGCACTCGACGCCACGTTCGAGGATATCGGCGGTTGTGCCGTTGCAATGACCTGCGGTGGGACGGTAGCGGCGGAAACCGAGCAGGCGGCTTCACTCGGTCTGTGCGATCTCAGCGCCTTGCCGCGGTCGGGCTACAAGGGCTGGAACAGTGTGCCCTGGGTGGTAAAGGGCGGTGCCAAGGTCGAGGATGCCCCGAACCGTGCCTATGCCCAGGAGGATGGGACGTTGTTCGCGCGCCTGGCTGTCGGCGAAGTGCTAATTCTGGGGCCGCTCAACGGCAAGCCGGGGTTGATTGCGTCGCTGGCCAAGGGCTGGTCGATGAGTGCTGGGGAAGGTGCTTATCCAGTTCCCCGTCAGCACACCAATTGTTGGTACGGGGTAAGTGGGGAGCATGCCGCGGGTATGTTCGCCAAGATCTGTGGCGTCGATCTGCGACCCAAGAGGATCGAGAACCACGCCATCGTACAAACCTCGATTGCCAAGTTGAACGGTATCATCGTGCGCGACGATCTCGGGCGAGTGCCCAGCTATCATCTGCTGAGCGATAGTGCGTCGGCGGCTTATCTTTGGACTTGCCTGCTGGATGCGGCTGAGGAATTTGGGGGCCGGCCGGTGGGACTTTCCGCACTCCGCTCCCTTGCAGGCGGCAAGAAACGCTAACCGGCTGAGCGTCGGCGAGATCCTGGTCCGCGATTTCTGTCATCGGATTGTTCGAACCGATCGAGTGCGGCGCTCAACCGCGCCAGTCCTGACGGCGGTCTGCACCCGTGAGGTGATCAGATCCGTGACAATCTCATGGCAAACCGACCCGGTTGGTGGTGCTCGGCGCTGGGCCATACCCTGTTACGCCGGTTCAACCTGCCCGTCGTTTGTCTACTGACATGGCTGCGATCCGGAGCAATTCGCGACTGAGCGCGCTTCGCATTTGACGAAGCAGCGCTGTGCGCATGCGGGTGGAGCGATAGTCGGGCGGGGCGCTAATTATCCGGTGGATGCGATGCCAATGGCGCGAATCCGCCGGCGATAGGCCGCCTGCTCCCGGGCATAGACAATTGCCGAAACTTTGCCGCTCGTGCGCTCGCGGCGCGGGCGGCTTGGGGCTCGGACATCACGCCGGGCGGGAAACTGCGCCCGCGGACTTCGAGGGATGCAGTGGCGGCGTCCATCGCGACTCCGGTAGCATCAGAAAGCGTCGGGGCTCGGGGGTTGGAAGCCGACCGATTGTGCATGCTGTCTACCCTCCTAGGTATACACTCTCCCCTATATATATTGCCATATTGGTTGATAAAATCAAAAATTATTTTTCTCGACACGGACGGCGATATACTGCCAAAAAGGGAAAAGGTTGGGAACTCGCCGCCAAACGGTGGCCAGTATCGGTGTTCAAATTGCAGGCAATGGTATCGGTTGCCATAAGGCAACCGGACGGGAAGCGCTCAGTTTCGCTTGACCCAACGAACGGGGGCGGCCCACTGGATAACGACGTCCGAGATTTCCGGCGCGTTATGTGACAGTAAGGTGTAAAGGCCCGCTGCGGAGCCACGAATTACTCGCTTTACCAGCATTCTTTCGTCAGCCAGACGGACGACACATTCGCGTCCAGGGTAGCTCGATTCCGGCGTGCCGTCGGCGCCATGGTAGAAAATCAAATCGCCATCGTTATAGCCGGGATACATGCTTTCGCCGCGTACGATAACGGCCACAACCTCACCGCCTTCGCCGGGCGGGACCTCGACCTCGTCAAGGCCCTGGCCCAAGGCGTGATCGTCGATCGGGTAGACTTCCTCGCCAGCACCCACATAGCTGACTACCGCGACCCGTCTGGGTGCCGTGTCGGGCAGCAGGTCGGCCGGATGGCAACCGAGCGCGCGCGATACGCGTACCATCCATTCGTGAGTCAGGCGCCGCTTGCCTGTCTCGAGCCGGTGAATTTGCTGGTTGGTCGTATGGGCGCGCTGGGCGACCTGCTCAAGGGTCAGGCCCTGGCGTTTGCGAAGCTCTCGTAACCGGTTTTCCATAGGTAATATTCCACCTAAATCGGCGGAAAAGCGCAACTCCATTTTTGGTGAAAAATATCTCGACTAATATTGCCCGACGTCAGCGCCTATGGGACAAATGAGGCTGATTGCATAAGGTGGGGTTTCCAGCTCATCGTAGTGACCAAAGGGAACTAAAGATGAGACCGAAATCGGAGATACGACAAACGGGCGCCGCCAAGGCGATCAAGGACATTGAAGGGCGCTGTCAGCCTAATGCGAACCGATCCCCCAAGCCCCAGACAACACGGCGCTCAGGTAGCCAACTGACACCACTCGGCCAAGGCGGCCGAGCGGTTCTGCTT
>CAUZWH010000169.1:0-6621 GCA_963583675.1 Alphaproteobacteria bacterium | reverse complement strand
GGCGGCGGGTGGCTGTTTCTTTGCGATCTGGGGCGCGGCGCCGCGCAACTGCAGAGACACTACCTCAGAATTTTCTTTGCCCCCGTAAAGTGGCCCCTCGTCCAGCGCACCGTCTCTTTGACGATGATACCGGGGTTGGGCGCGAACCAGAATTTCCGCTCGTAGCCTACCGAATTCGTGGTCTTATTCGCCGCGCAAGAAGCGCGCGCGGTCTGGACAATCACAAATACATCGAACGTGCCGGCGGGTGTTGTCAGGCTCTCCCGGCTTTCGACTTTAGCTCTTATACGAAATCTACCGTTTGCCTCGTTATCGCCAAATCCCCCATTGGTGACGGCGGTGATCGAATAATCGGAAGATTTTCCAACCTCGAGCGGCCAAAGCGCGCCGAGTTTCTTCGCTTCACGATCGGAAAGTTCTAACTCGCGAACACGCGTAATGCGACCGGCGCAGGATGTCCGCGAAAGAAAGGTCAGGAAATCGCCGTGCGGCTTGAGCGGGCCGACGATCTCCAGACCATAAGCCCGTGTATAGGTTTCCCCGCTCTCCAATCGGTAGCGAAGGAAACCATTCGAACTGTCGACCACGGTGCAGGTGCGGTCGGAGTATGTGATCTGGGTACCATTTGGCGCAGATTTATAGGCTGCCGCGGCCTCGTCGAGCGTGGCCAGACAGGCACCGGCGGCGAGCACGACGAGAGCGCTCAAAAAACGGGCCGGCTTGAGGGCGGGACGACAATGGGTCATCGGCCCAAGACTGCCATTCGCGGGAGACGAACCGAAGGCTGTCATTAAGGCTAACGCACGGCATAATGGTCCGGCCCAGTATCTCACCAATATCCCAAATGAGTGACGATGGCCGCCACTGCTCAACGTTCCGCCTCGGGCAACAAAGCGCGTGAGGCGTTGTCCGAGACGATCTAGAGAATTCCGTCGACAGCCGATTTCGCGGCGGCCGCGGAGCGGTTTGCGGATTATCCCGAACCCACACTGATTGGGCCCGGGCCACGGGCCTTTCTGCATGAATTGGTAAAAGCTTGCGACGCCAAAGCGGCGCTGGAGATTGGCACCTACTTCGCAGGGACCACCCGTGTTCTAGCCGAAGCGGCATGTTATATTGGCGCGGTCGTTGTCACGATCGACGCAAGCGGCGATCGTGCGCCTATTGTGGAAAAAATCGTCGCCACCTGGCCCGAGGAACTTCGTGACCTCACGACCTTCGTTCCCCATCTTTCATCGATGTTCTTCGAAATGTTCGAACGAACCCGGAGTTTCAAGTTTGAGGTTCTGTTCGTCGACAGAGACCATAGCTATCGCGGTGCATTGTTCGACCTTATCAATTGCGCCAACTATGCGCAGCCCAATGCCGTTATCGTGGTCGACGATTACGACTTGCCACCTGTGTTTTCTGCAGCCCAGGATTTTCTTGCACTCAATCCCGAGTGGCGGGAATTGAGTGGCGCTTACGACCAAGCTATCAGCAGCGATCCCTTTACGGGCATGCGTCCTTCAGTAGACGGCCTGCCCTTCCTCGTCTTGATCGGTCCCTCGGCCGCTTCGGTTGGGGTCCGACCAACCAACTTCAGCCTCGGAGAGCTGGCATAAGATCGCGTCTATGGCGTGACCGTGCCAATCGCTGATGGTAGTGGTCGGGGCCGGCTGCACGCCAAATTTGTGATCGATTCCGTCACGACCGAGGCAATGCGATCGAGTTCGGCCGCCACCTTCGCATCTGTCAACGGCGGCGAGGCGGTCGTAACGATAAAGCTCGATCAACCCCTAGCGCCGACCTTTGTCGATGCTGCAACGAACAATTGCGACATCAGTCTGGTATGGGAAAGCGACGAAAACGGTCTGCTGGAACTCGCAGGAGATCCTGAGTTGATCACCGATCCATAGTGCTATTGCGGGCCTCCAGGCGACCGATCGCTATCGCGATCAACAGGCAACCTCCGCCGAGCACGGGAAACATCCAGACCGCGCCACTCCAGCCGCTGAATTTCAAGACCAGGAAAGCGAGCAAAGGCGGCCCAACGAGTTGGCCGATGAAAGAGCCCTGGATCACGATCCCAGAGACCAACCCGATCTGGTCGACCGAGCCGGCGTGGCGCGGAATGGCACCAAATACGGCGCCAGGTATCAGCCCTGCGGTAAGTGGATAAAGGCACGCGAATATTGCCCGTGCCGTATCGCCTAATCCGTCGGCGAAGATCCCGAACGGCAGCACGACGATGCCGAGGCTGCCGAACGCCATAATGTGCCAGCGCTGAATCCGCCGCCAATCGCTCAAATGACTGCCGATGATATTGGCCGGTACGAACAAAAAAATGAACGCTGCGCTGGCCAACGCCGCGACTTCGATCGATAGATTCAGTTCCTCGAACAGAAAGGACGGGAGCCAGGTCTGAACTGCGAAGCTGGCGATGCCCATGACCAGAAACATTGCGCTCAACAGCCAGGGGCCGGGCGTGGCCATTACCCGCCCGGTTCCACCCAGGGAAGGGGGCCGGGCTTCTACAACACGCCCGCGAGAAACCACCAGGATGAACGCAATCAGCGTCAGGACGCACAACACCGCATTCACACTAAAAAATCCGCGCCATCCCAACGGCCCTAGAAGCCCAGCGGAGGCGGCAACAATGAGTGTGAAGCCGAGTGGAAAAAATGCTGACCAAATACCAAGGACGAGGCCGCGATCACGCGCGGCGCTCGCGGCGACGACGAACGGCGTCCCGGCGACAAACATCGCTAGCAAGCCAGCCCCTTCGAGAGCGCGGGCCAGCAGCAGCAACCAGATTGATTCGGTGGCCACCGCAAGCAGGGCACCGCCGGCCAGGAATAGAAGGCCCAAAACAATGGTCCGTCGATTACCGATGCGATCGGCCATGAAGCCGGCGATGCCGCCTGCGATTGCGCCAATGAGGTTGGCGATCGACGCCACCCAGCCTGCGGCCAGCATGTCGATCCCAAGATCGTCAGCGATCGCGGGAAGGGCCGGCGCTGATTTTCCCAACTGCATGGCCGCGATCACAGCGGCGGCGACAATCGCAGCGACAACCAGCCACTGGGTCGAGCCCAGGGGATGTTGAGCGTCTTTCGACAGCGCCACCCGAATATCTCTCGTCAGTTGTTGGGGGTGGCGCTAGGCGAGATTGAATTCGGCGGCTGTGATGTTGAGCGCGCGCGCGGCTATGTCCGCCATTTCGTCGATCTGTTCGCGGGTCGTGATCAGGGGCGGTGCGAACAGAATGGTGTCGCCGATCTCGCGCATCGCCAGGCCGAGCTTGATGCAGTGCTCGTTATAGGTTTCGCCGACCTTCAGGTTTTGATCGAAGCGTTCACGGGTGTCCTTGTTGCTCACCAGCTCGATCGCGCCAAGGAGCCCGACCGAGCGAACCTCGCCGACCAGCGGATGTGCGGCAAGCGCGCCCATCTTCTCGGCGAGGTAGGGACCGGTATCCTCACGAACCTGCTCAATGATTTTCTCATCCTCGATGATGCGGATATTTTCCAGCGCGACGGCGCAGGCGACGGGATGACCCGAATTGGTAAACCCGTGATAGAAAGCCCGGCCCGCCTCGAACAGCGCGCTCGATACCCGCTCGCCAATCATCACGCCCGAGAGCGGAACGTAGCCAGAGGTGACGGCTTTGGCGAATGTCAGCATGTCGGGCTCGAGGTCGTAGGTTTGGCAGCCAAACCAGTTCCCGGTTCGGCCGAAGCCGCAGAGCACCTCGTCAGCCACGAACAGAATGCCGTAGTCACGGCAAATGCGCCTTATTTCCGGCCAATAGGTGGCCGGCGGGATGCGTAAACCGCCGGCGCCCTGAACGGGTTCGGCGACAAATGCCGCCACCCGGTGCGCACCGACTTCCTTGATTTTGTCCTCCAGCGAGCGCGCCGCAACCAGCCCGTATTCTTCCAGCGTCATGTCGCCGCCATTGCCATACCAATAGGGTGAGGCGACGTGCTCGAAGAACGGCAGCGGAAGGTCCTCCTGATCTTGCATGTGCGGCATGCCGCCCAAACTTATCGAGGCCATCGTTGAGCCGTGATAGGCGAGGTCGCGGCCAATCAGTATCTTGCGCTCGGGCTCGCCTTTTAGCTGCCAATAGTGGCGCGCCAATCGCACCACGGTATCGAGCGCTTCCGAGCCTGACGACGCAAAAAACACATGATTGAGCCCATTTGGCGTTAATTCAGCGAGTTTTTCGGCCAATTCGATCGATGGGGTCGTCACCATGCCGAAGTGGTGGTTGTAGAAAGCCAGTTCGCGCATCTGGCTTGCCGCCGCTTCAATTAGTTCTTCCCGGCCATAGCCAAGGGCGACGTTACCGATGCCTGCCAGTCCATCCAGGAACTTGTTGCCTTCCGAATCCCACAGATAAATCCCCTCGCCGCGCACAATGATGCGCGCGCCACGCTGGGCGAGGACGTTGTGGTCGGAAAAAGGATGCAGTTGGTGCGCCGCATCGAGCGCCTGCCAATCCGTGGTCGACCTGCTCGCATGCGCGGGCTCTGACACGAGGTATCCTTTCAATTTACACGGGTCGCTCGGGGTGGGTCAGACGATTCGGGTTTCCATCCAAGCCGCCGCGGAGAGAAGTTGATCGTCTTGACCATAACTGCCGACCACTTGCACACCGACCGGCAAGTTGTTGGGGCCGAGGTGTCCGGGCAGGTTAACGCTGGGCGCTTGCAAGAACGTCCACATGCGACTGAACAGCGGATTGCCCGTCGCGTCGAGACCTTCGGGCGCTTCACCGGGCGCGCTGGGCGTGAGCAATACATCGAAACTGATAAATAGATCGGTCAGCATCTGCCGGCAGCGATCGCGCGTCATCAAGGCTTGCGCATAGTTCTCGTACGAAACCGATTGGCCGGCTTCGATCAACCCCCGAATCTTGTCGCTCAATAATTTGTTGTGCTCGTCATATTCATATCTGAAGTTGCGCGCACACTCGAAAAGCATCACCCGATTTTGCAGATCCACCAGGGTTGGAAAAGGATCCGGCATGCCGATGTCTTCGACATGGGCGCCTGCCGCCGACAGTTTTTCCGCGGCTAATTCGACGGCTTGCTGGGTTTCCGGGGACGCCTCGGACCACTGTGGCGTCCGGCACAGCCCGACCCGCGGCGCGGTGGCGCGGGGTTTGATGTCGGGGGCGGCGCCAATCAGGGCTGCGCGCATGAGCGCGAGATCGGCGACGCTGCGGGCAAACACGCCCAGACTATCGAGCGACTGGGCCGCCATTTTCACGCCCGCGAGACCGAATTGACCATGCGTGCATTTGTACGCCGCGGTGCCACAAAACGATGCCGGCCGAATCACCGAAGCGGCGGTTTGGGTGCCGAACGCCAGCGGCACCATATAGTCGGCAACCGCCGCCGCCGAGCCGCTCGACGATCCCCCCGGGGTGTGCTTGGGGTTGTGCGGATTGTGGGTTTTGCCGGGGGCGTAGGTTGCAAATTCGGTGGTAACCGTTTTGCCTAGGATCACGCCACCAGCTGCCCGCACTTGGGCGACGCAGTTGGCATCCCAGGGCGGGCGAACCTCTTTATAGATGGGCGAGCCATATTCGGTCGGCATGTCGGACGTATCGATGATGTCCTTGATCCCGACCGGGATGCCGTGCAGGGGGCCCGTGCTCGCTTCGTTGTCGCGGCGGCGCGCTTCCGCGAGGGCGAGTTCAGGATCGATAAAGGCCCACGCCTCGACGGTATCCTCGCGCTCAGCGATACGATCGAGGCAGGCCTGGACCAACAGTTCGCTGGTAAGCTCGCGTGATGCGATCATCGCCGCGGCTTGCGACGCGGTCAGTTCGTTCAATGCCGTGGACATAATCCCCCGCGATCGATATCGAGACTAGTGACGCTCGTATTGGCTATGGCGCCTGTGTCTTGCGATGTTAGCACATAGCATTAGGGCGCCGCGTGCGGGATAATCCGCAATAAGAATACCTCTCATTGGCGAGGACAACATGAAAGCATCGGTTGCTCAATTCACGGAAGCCGCCCCTGTGCGCTACCGTCCGCGTCGGGTGGGCCACGTTAATTTTTTCATCGACGACCTCGACCGATCGGTCGAGTTCTACACCAAGATCTGCGGCTTCGAGATCACGGCGCTCGAGACAAAGATCGGCGCCGGATTTTTCTCGAACGGCAACACCCACCACGACATTGGCGTGGTCGAAGTCAAGAATTACGCAGAGCTTGCGAAGTCGCGGCATGGGGAGACATCGGCGCGTGGCTACGTCCCTGGCCTCAACCACTTTGGCTGGGAGATGGCCAACGAAAAGGAACTCGTCGACGCGCACTTCCGGGCGATTGAGGCCGGTATCGAGCCCCGCGTAACCGACCAAGGAACCAGCCGCAGCAACTACGTGTTCGACATGGATCTGATGCTGCACCAATTTTATGCCGACCAGATCAAGGATTGGCGGACGGTTTTCACTGGTGGCCCTACCGAATTGCATTCCAACCCGCCCTGGACTCCAGGCGAAAGCGAACCGTCGACGGATCCGCGCTACGACGTAGACCCAGAGATTCGTCGCGTGGCCGATGCGCCCCTGCATCCGATCAGAGTCACTCACGGCTGCATCGTCACCGATGACTTAGCCGC
>CAUZWH010000168.1:0-6652 GCA_963583675.1 Alphaproteobacteria bacterium | reverse complement strand
ACGCACGCCAAGATCACAACCGGTACGGATCAGAACAAGTTCGGCATTGCAGGGCCGGAAGTCGGCGCTATTTGTAACGAGATCCGCGCCCTCCCGGGCGTCGAGCTGGTCGGGTTGGCGATGCACATAGGCTCGCAATTGCTCGACCTTGCACCTTTTGAAACCGCGTTCGCGGCGCTGCGCGAGATCGTGATTGCGCTCCGGGCGGACGGCCACACGATCAAACGGCTCGATATCGGCGGCGGCCTTGGAATTCCCTATGGCCAGGAAGAGCCACCGCCGCCGCCGGCTTATGCCGCCCTGGCCGAACGCAGCCTTGGGGATCTGGGTTGCCACATCATGTTGGAACCCGGCCGACTCATCGTTGGCAACGCCGGTCTCATGATTACCCGGGTGGTTTACGTTAAGTACACGCCAACCCGGCGATTCGTCATTGTCGATGCAGCGATGAACGATCTCCTGCGACCATCGCTATACGATGCGACGCACGAAATCATGCTCGTTGCCGAAGTGGGAAATGGCGCCGAGCGGACGCCCGCCGATGTTGTTGGCCCGGTCTGCGAAAGCGGTGATACCTTTGCCAAACAGCGTTTGCTGCCGCCGTTACGCACGAATGATTTACTCGCGTTCGCCACAGCTGGTGCTTATGGTGCGGTGATGGCGTCGAGCTACAATAGTCGCCCGCTGGTGCCAGAAGTGCTGGTAAACGGACAGGACTTTGCGGTCGTGCGCGCACGACCGAGTTATGAAGAGATGCTCGCCGGTGAAACCATTCCCGATTGGTTTATCGACAAGGGTTCATCTGGAGGAAGTGCCTAGCAATGAGCACTGAGAACGGATCGACGCAGAGCAACGCCAACCAACCGCTTTCTGCAATTAAACGCTTAGTCAATCGCCGGCTGGCCGCAGCCCAGATGACGATCGCTTGGGAGCGATTGTGGCCGGCGATATGGCCGGTCACCGGGGTAGTCGGTTTGTTCGGCGCTTTTTCGCTGGCCGGCCTGTGGTACCTCATTCCGGGCTGGCTCCACGTGCTTGTTCTCGTCGGCTTTGCGATTGCACTCAGCCGGGCCCTTTGGCATGCGCTGCGAACCATGCATTGGCCGCGACGCGACCACGCCGAGCGTCGACTGGAAACGGGTAGCCTGCTCGATCACCGACCGCTCCGCGCCCTATACGATCGCCAGATCAGTGGCATCGGCGACCCCGGCAGTCAGGCGCTATGGCAGATTCACCGCCGGCGTATGCTCGATCAGGTGAAACGCTTGCGCAGCGGCTGGCCGCACCCGAACCTCGCCCGTCGAGATCCCCTGGCCTTGCGCGCAGTTGTGGGATTATTGCTCGCGATTGGGCTCGTCGTTGGCTCAGGCGATGCCGGCCAACGGCTGGGCGCCGCCTTCCAGCCGAATTTCGCGAACGCGTCCGAACCGCCAGCATCGCTGGAAGCTTGGGTTACACCGCCTGAGTATACCGGCCATCCGCCGATATTCCTTACCGCGACGATCGTGGCAAACGAGCGATCGACGCTCGATGTCCCGATCGGAAGCACGTTCCTCGCACAAATCAGCGGTGGGAGAACGACGCCGAGCGTAACGCTTGATCAGGACGCGATCCCATTTTCCGCGATCGATGCAAACAACTTTCGTGCCGAGATCGATCTCAATGCCGGCACCAATCTCACCATCGTTCGCGGCAAGACGGAAATCGCTGCGTGGGCTTTGTCGATCATTCTTGATGAAACGCCGATCATCTCGTTTGGCAATCCGCCCAAACCAACCCTGCGCAAGGCCCTCGAACTCTCCTACAAGGCGAGTGACGACTACGGCCTCGCTTCCGTTCGAGCCATCGTGACTCGCGCCGGTACCGACGAGACGATCGAGATCGAACTTCCGCTTGCCGGACCGCGCTTGAAGAAGGCGTCGGAGGCAAGTTTCCACGATTTGACGCCGCACGCATGGGCCGGACTCAAAGTGCAGCTACAACTCGCGGCCATCGATGCGATCGAACGAATTGGTCGCAGCAAGATGATCGAAATGATCCTGCCGGAACGGGATTTCTCGCATCCCGTCGCTCGCGCGTTAATCGAACAGCGCAAGATACTGACGCGGCAACCTGGGAAACGGGACAAAGTCGTTATCGCGCTGCGGGCGCTATCCTTGTGGCCAGAGGAATACGAAAACGACTCGGTCGTCCATCTTGCTCTACGGACGGCCCAATCGAGGCTCAAAGGCGACGAAAAAAAGGCGTCGATCCAGGAGGTTCAGGATCTGCTCTGGGACACCGCGCTGCGGCTTGAGGATGGCAATCTGTCGCTCGCACAAGCGCGGTTACGGGACGCGCAGCAGGAACTAATGGAGGCTCTCGCTCGCGACGCTCCGGACGACGAAATTGAACGCCTGATGGATCAACTGAAGCAGGCAATGGAGAAGTATCTGCAAGCGCTGTCGGAGCAGGCAATCAAACAAGCTGAACGTGGTGAACCAGGCCTCGATCCCAACGCCTTAAACGTTCAGGAATTCGATCTCGAGAAAATGTTGGAGCGGGCGCGCGAACTCAGCCAGATGGGCGCGAAAGAAGCGGCGCGTCAGTTGTTGTCACAACTGCAAAATATGCTTGAGAATCTGAGTGCCGGTTTGATGATGAATCCTTTGGAACAATCCACCCAGCAAGCACTGCGTGGCTTGAACCAATTGATGCGTCAACAACAACAGCTCCTCGATCAAACTTTCCGTTCTGAGCAGAAAGGGCAACCCCAACCGGGAAATTCTTTTCAGGGTATGGGACAAGAGCAGGAAGCCTTACACCGCATGCTCGGGGACATCATGCGACAACTGGGCGAAACCGCTTTGCCAATACCTCAATCTATGGGCCGCGCAGAACGCTCGATGCGCGATGCGCGTGATGCGCTCAACCGGAGCAGTCCCGGCCAGGCGGTAGGACCGCAATCCCAGGCCCTCGATCTGTTGCGTGAAGGTGCGGATGCGTTGTTCCGGTCGCTAATGGCCGGCGGCGACATGCTCGACGGCGATATCGACATGGAAGGGACCGGTCAATTCGATCGCGATCCGTTCGGCCGATTTGTTGGACCTGGCGGCGCAATCGATGATGAGCGGGTCAGGATTCCCGAGAAATCGGACGTGCAAAGAGCCCGGGATATTCTCAATGAGTTGTATCGTCGGTCAGGCCAGCGCTCGCGCTCGTTGATCGAACGCGATTATATCGACCGGCTTTTACGCCGCTTTTGAGACGTGTGCCGCTTTTAAGACGGGTGCCCCATCGGCCGCCGCGGCCCACCGAACGGCTGTCGCAAGCCGGCTAGGTTTCGCTCAACACGCCGATAAACGGTAGTTCGCGATAGCGATGGGCATAGTCGAGCCCGTAGCCAACGACGAATTCGTTGGGACATGGGAAACCAATGAAATCAGCTTGGATATCGACGAGCCGCCGTTCGGCCTTGTCCAGCAGGCAGCAGGTCTTTACCGACGCGGCGGCGCGGTCCACCAATAGCTGCCGGGCAAGCGAGATCGTACGGCCGGTATCGAGGATGTCATCGACAATAAGAACTTCACGATCCGCTACGTTGGCCGAAAGATCGAAGAGAATATTCATATCTCCGGTGCTCTCGGTTCCCGCGCCGTAACTCGATAATTTGAGGAAATCTATTTCGGGTTCAAAATTTGCACGGTGGAGTGCTCGGATCAGATCTGCCGTGAAGATGAAGCCCCCCTTCAAGACCGAAATAACCACCAGCTCTTTGGGCATCGCCGCGGCGATCTCATCGGCAAGTTCTTCAATGCGCAAAGCAATGCGCTTTTCGCTGAACAGAACACGGATACTTCGTGCTCGCGACTCAGCATCGTGCTCTGTCTCGTTCGGTTCAATCACTGGCGAATTACTGGTTGCACCGTTCAATGTGTCACCCGCCCTTCTCTTTGAAGAATGCGACAGCGATACGCCGCGCGTTCGCAGGCGGCTCGCGAACGCTGGTATCGAAAGCCATGGCTTGTCCCGGTGCGAGGCGCCGTTGTTTTGGCGTGATCACCCACGCATATACCTCGCGTTGGCGAACATCGAGCAGACTGCCGCGCATATTCGGTACGTCGATCGGCCGGCCCGATACGTTGATCACCTCGCCGGCAACGACAAGAGTCGGCTTGTCGTCCTCAATTTTCTGGCTTGAGGTGATATTGCGGATCTCGAGGCCTTCGCCCACGGTTTCAACCGAAAGACCAGCCAATTCGAACAGCGCCGCCGAAGGCGGCCACCATGCGACCACGGTTTCTCGCGCGAGGATGCTTCCACCGAGAACACCCACTACCACGATAACCAGCACACTCCAGCCAATCGCCTGCGCTATCGGACTGCGGCGACCTTCACAGCCGGCCGGCGAGGGCGCTGAAGGGCTACGGCGGCGCGGCCGCTCGAATAAATCTGGGACATCGTCGACGTCAGCGCCGGTCTCGGGTAGATCGTCAATGGTGATGGCTGGCGCATCGACCCGCCGCGTTATGTCGCTCGGCGGGCGCTCAGTCCAAAGATGCCCGCATTTAGCGCATTTTACGGTGCGGCCATTCGGCAGCAAATGGCCGGAATCAACGTTAAATCGGGTTTCGCAGGTTGGGCAGGTTATTATCATCGAATCGATGTACGGCGCCGAGTCGCATTTATATTCCCTAGTGAATTGGGCGACAAGCCCCGCCCTGCTCTGGACTGCGGATCGACACTATGCAAATGTTTGCTAGCCTCCGTCGCGCGCCTGAAGGGACGAACAGCAGCTTGGTTCGTTTTCAGAATGTCGGTCTTCGGTACGGCCTCGGTCCAGAGGTTCTCCGCGACGTGTCCTTTCGCCTGAAACCAGGCTCGTTTCAGTTCCTTACTGGACCGAGCGGCGCAGGAAAGACATCGCTTCTCAAGATCATATACCTCGCACTGCAGCCAACACGGGGAATGATAACTCTGTTTGGCCAAGACCTTTCAACGATTCCGCGCAAACAATTGCCGCCGCTTCGACGCCGCATCGGCGTTGTATTCCAGGACTATCGCCTCGTGGACGACCTAACGGCAGGCGATAACGTCGCCTTGCCGCTTCGGATCACGGGCGCGAAGAAACAAGATATCGAGACCAAAGTTGCTGAGCTGCTCGATTGGGTCGGTCTTGGCGATCAGATCATGACCCGTCCACCGACAATGTCCGAAGGCGAAAAACAACGTGTCGCGATTGCCCGCGCGGTAATTGCCCAACCCAGCTTGCTCGTTGCCGACGAACCGACCGGCAACATCGACGCGGATCAGAGCGTACGCATCCTCCGCCTTTTTGAGCAGTTGAATAAGGTTGGGACCACCGTAGTCATTGCTACCCACGATCAACATCTGCTGACTCAGTTCAAACACCCAGTGCTGCGCCTCGAAGATGGAGCGCTTGCGGTTCAGCAACCGCCTCTGCCGCTTGGACCCGGCGATGGCCGTTAGCAAACGCTCAACACCTACGTGGGCACGCCGAAGTTGATGTGGCGACGACGTTCCGAGGCTCCTTTCTGGCGCGAAAAGTCGGAACGCTTCATTCCGTTGATTATCGCCCTTATGGTTTTCTTCGCAGCGTTGGCGTTGGCCACGACGATGGCACTCGACGGAGCCAGTCGCCAGTGGCTGCAGGGCGCAGCGGGAACGCTTACCGTACAAATTCCCGCACCTCCGAGTGCCGTCACCAAGGACGAGGAAACCGCTCGGATCGATAGCGTGCTTAGCATTCTTAAGGCCATCCCTACGGTCGAGAGCGCGCGGGTTCTACCGCGTCGCGAAATCGCGGCGCTGCTCGAGCGATGGCTTGGTGAGGGCAATGTTTCAGACCGCCTGCCGCTTCCGGCGGTCATTGACGTGAAGATCGAAGCAGGCAAGAAAGTAGATATGCCAGACGTTCGCCAACGTTTGGCAGCGATCGTTTCAGGGACCTCGATCGATCATCATGAGCAGTGGCTCAACCAACGTGTGAGGCTCGCTCAAACTGTTCAATTCATCGGTCTTGCGGTGGTATTTATGATCGGGATCGCTGCCATCGCGATCATCGTTTTTGCAACCCGTGCAGGTCTCGCGGTGCACCGCGAGATCGTTGAAGTGCTCCATGTGATCGGCGCCCGCGATTCCGATATTGCCCGCCAGTTCCAAGAACACGCGCTATGGCTCGGCTTACGTGGTGGTGCCTTCGGCTTGGCGCTGGCACTCGTCACTTTCTTTCTCTTGGCACAGCTCGCCGTCGGGCTCGAAGGTCCATTCTGGACGCATCTGACACTTGGTCCATTCTCTTGGGTTGCGCTTGGGTTACTGCCCGTCGCAACGGCAGTTATCACGACTCTGACGGCGCGAGTTACCGTGTTACTGGCGTTGCGCGACGTCGTCTAGTGGAAAGACCCCCACCCTGATGCTGGTGCTACTCGATCGCGACGGTGTGCTAAATATCGAGCGCCCCGGCTACATAACGTCAATGGACGAATTAGAGCTCTTGCCCGGATCAGCAGAAGCTGTTGCTCGGTTAAACGAGATTGGAATCGACACCGCCCTGATAACCAACCAATCGGCGGTCGGACGAAAGATCATCGACCGTGACGGACTAGAGCTCATTCACACCCGATTGGAAGAACTTCTGGCTGGCTACGGC
>CAUZWH010000167.1:0-6670 GCA_963583675.1 Alphaproteobacteria bacterium | reverse complement strand
TGTTGCGCTTCGGCGAGACCCTGTTCAGCAAGGGGGGAGCCATCGCTTCAGCGCAGTGGCGTAGGCTGCGCACTTGTATGCCGCTACGCCCTCTTTGAAGCTAGCCCACGCCGGTGTCGCGAGGGCAGCCGTAATCGACAGGATGGCGAGCGCGCGTTTCATACGTGAATGGTAGCATGGCGCAGGTCGTTAGGGCCGGCCGCATGGCGCGCGGATTGTCATAATCGCCGGATTTCGGCGGCCACGCTCAAGGTCGCTGTTCGCGATTTGTATCCGCTACAAGAACGCTCAAGATGGCCGATAGGGTGGAAGAGGTCGAAGCTTTTAGGGTATCAAGGCACAGTTTGCTTGAGGCGTGCCTCACATCAGTGGGGCTAAATATCGAATGGATAATATGCTCCAAGCGGCACAACCCGAGAGCAACCCAACCCCAGCCCGTGACTGGCGGAAGGCACTAGCTCGATATCGCCAGCCCAATCACCTGCGCAGCGCGGTTGAGCTGATCATCACCGACGTATCTTTTGTCGCGCTTTGGGCGGCTGCCTGGTGGGCACTCTCGATCAGTTATTGGCTGACCCTGGCGATCAGCGTTCCGGCGGCCACGTTCCTGGTGCGTATTTTTATGATCCAGCACGATTGCGGGCACGGAGCTTTTTTCCGCCGGAAGGCTTTCAACGATTGGGTCGGGCGTGCGCTCGGCCTGTTAACGCTGACGCCATACCACGCCTGGCGGCATAGCCATGCAATCCACCACGCGACATCAGGCAACCTCGACAAGCGCGGGATCGGCGACATCGACACGTTGACGGTTAGAGAGTATCTGGCGTTGCCGCGCTTGCGTCGCATTGCCTATCGGCTCTATCGCGATCCCGTCGTGTTGTTCGGACTTGGGCCCGCCTACAACTTCTTGGTCCGGAATCGTTTACCAGTCGGAATTAGCCACTCCGATCGGCGGTTTTGGATAAGCGCCATGGGAACTAGTGCGGCGATCGCTCTCGTCGTCGGTATCATGATCTATTCTCTTGGCGGTGGTCCCTTCCTGCTGGTGCAACTTCCGATCACCCTTCTTGCCTCGTTGATCGGCGTTTGGCTGTTCTACGTCCAGCATCAATTCGAAGACACCTTCTGGGCTGAGGATCACGCATGGCAATTCGACGACGCCGCGCTCTATGGCAGCTCGTATTACGATTTGCCCGGCGTTCTGAGCTGGATCACCGCCAACATCGGTGTGCACCATGTGCATCACCTCAGCAGCCGCATTCCGTATTATCGCCTGCCGCAGGTCTTGCGCGACTTCCCCGAGCTCACCAAGGTCAGACGCCTGACCATTATGCAGAGCTTGAAATGCATGAGGCTTTGCCTATGGGACGAGGACCAGTGGAAGCTGGTCTCATTCGCCGAGGCCCGTGCCCCAAAAGCACCACAGCAAGGACGGCCGCCGGGTTAGCCAGCTTGTCAGCTCGCCTGCTAACGGGGGCCGGCTCCGGGTGGGCGAGGCAGCCCTACCACCCCACCGCATAGGCGGGGCGGCGCGGATCGGCGCCACTTACCAGCAGCGGTCGCGTCAGGTCGCTTTGAATCATGCACATCGCGCCGGCGCGCCAGGTCCAGTCCGGCCAGGGTTCGACCTTGTGGCCGAGCGCCGTTAGTTGCTCGCTGACCGCGCCATCGATCCGGGCTTCGATATTCATGCGGCCGGGGTGATAGGTGTGCGGCTCGAACGAATCGGGGAATGAGTAGGTCGCAAAGCGCGGCGCCTCGACGGCGGCTTGCGGGTTCATGCCAAACACGGCGACATTAAGGAAAGCCTGCACCATCGCCTGGATCTGAATATCGCCGCCTGGCGTGCCGAACGGAATCGCGTATTCGCCGGGCCGGATTGCGAGCGCCGGGTTGGGCGTGAGGCGCGGGCGCTTGCCGGGCGCAACGCCGGACGGGTGATTGGGGTCGGTCCACGATTGGGAGCCCCGGGTCGAGGGCACGAAACCGGTGCCGGGTACCACCGGCGCGCTCGACGAAATATCGCTCGGGGTGGCCGAGAAGATGTTGCCGTGCTTATCGATCGCACACGCATAAGAGGTGTCGAGCGAAGCCGCGATGGCGCCGTGCGAAATTTTGTCCTCGACGCTGCCGGCCCCAATCATCGCGCGAAGGCTGCGGGGATCGCCCGCCGGCGGCAATTCCGGCCACGCCGTGTCCGCGCGGATAAGCTGCCGCCGGATTTGCGCGTACTCGGCCGATAGCAGCTGATCGATAGGCACGTCGACAAAGCGCGGATCGCCATAATGGTGGTGACGGTCGGCGAAGGCGAGCTTGAGCGCCTCGATAACGGTGTGGACGTAGCCGGCCGAGTTGTGGCCAAGCGCGGCGAGGTCGATGCCGTCGAGCAATTTGAGCGCCTGTAGTAGTGCCGGACCCTGGCACCACGGTCCGCAGGCATAAACGGTGGTGCCGTTGAAGTCGATCGACACCGGCGGCTCGATCGCGACGTGAAACGAGGCCATATCCTCGGCGTCGAGCAGGCCGCCATTTTCTTTTTGATGGCGCACGATCGCGGTGGCGATATCACCGGTGTAGAACGCGGCGCGCGCTGCTGCGAGTCCTGCCTTGCGCCCGGCTCCGGCGGCGGCCTTTTCTTCGTCGGCCATGAATTGAAGTGTGCGTCCGAGATCGGCCTGAACGAACAGTTCGCCCGGTAGCGGCGGACGTCCGTTTGGTAGATAGATGCGCTCGTTTTCGGACCAGCGGCGGTAGCCGCCGGCGTTAGCGGCGATGATTTCCGCCATCAGCGGGTACATCACAAAGCCTTCGGACGCGAAGCGGATGGCTGCCGCCGCAACCTCGCCAAACGACATGGTGCCGAATTGATCCAGCGCGGTGATCCAGGCATCGGGCGCGGCCGGGACTACGGTGCGGAGCACGCCGATCGGGATCGCGCCAGCTGCCGCGAATTGGTCAGGACGGGTCGCGCGCGGCCAGGTACCAAGTCCGCTGATGGTTTGCACCTCGTTGCGATCGGCGAGATAGACAATGATCGGTGCGACCCCGGCGATGCTGACAAGATCGCTCTGCAACACGCCCAAGGCGATGCCCGCTGCGACGCCAGCGTCGATAGCATTGCCGCCAGCCTCGAGAACGGTGAATCCGGCATGCGCGGCGAGATAATGCCCGGCGACCACCATATGACGGGTGCCGAGCAAAGGCGGCCGTAGCGCCGGCATGGTCGGTAGCGAGCTTCCGAAGCTGCTATCGAAAGGGGGGCTATTATTCATCGAAGAGGGCGCTGGTTTCGCGGAACCGCCGGCGTGGTGCCACTTTCTAGAGATACGCAGCCATGCGTTCGACGTAGTAATTGATCGCGTGGTGGATGGCGACCTCGAGGGTCGACATGCGCCCCGGTTGGTAGGCACGGCTCGACATGCCGCGCTGCAGCGACTCGATCATCGCCTCGTCCTCGACAATCGCCTGCATGTAGTAGTTGCGATAGGTCTCGCGCGCGACCTCAAGGTTGGGGCGATCGAGAAATTCCTTAGGGAATAAATTGTAATAGACCAGCCGGGTGCGGGTTGGTGACAGCGGCCAGTGAACGGCAGGTCGGAAATTCTCGCAGCGGCCGAATAAGTGCATGTTGGGTGCGACATAGCCGGTCACCCCAAAACTCTCATCGCTCTTTCCGGCCAGCGAATTCATAACCCCGAAGAACGGCTTGCCGTCGGGCGTGTGCGGTGCGGCTTTATAGACGACCGTCGAAGCGCCACGATCCCACAGATCGAAGTTGAACCCCTCGGGATTTACGAAATTCCCGAAGGTGGCCTGGTGGACGGCCTGCACGTGGTAGATGTCCAGCGAGTTCTCAACCGCGAATTTCCAGTTGCACTCAAGATCCATCACTACCTTATCGACGACGCGGGCATCCTCCATCTTGAGAAAACTGCATTCACGAATAAATGGATCGAGGTGCTCTTCGAGCGGCAGCGGGGCAGCGTTGAAGGTGATGAAAATCCACCCTGCCCAGGTGCCGAGTTGGAGCGGCTTGAGGCGGCAGTTGGTGGGATCGAAGCCTTCTGCTTCTTTCATGTAGGGTGCGCCGACCAGCTTGCCATCGAGATCGTAGAGCCAGCCGTGATAGGGGCAACTGAACTCTTTGGTATTGCCCGATCCGGCAGCGACTTCGACGCCGCGGTGGGCGCAGACATTGGCGAAGGCATGGAGTTCTCCAGCCGCGTTGCGGGCGACAACCACCGGCTCATCGGTGATACGCAGCGTCGTGTAGTCGCCCGGGTTTTCAACTTCCTCAACGCGGCCGACACAGAGCCAATCCTTCATAAAGATGGCTTCTTTTTCGGCCGCATAGATCTCCGGCGACGAATATACGTAGCCCGGGAGATGGCTCGCCTGCGTAAGCGGCGCCTGCGCGCCCCTCGCGAACGGGGTTGATTTTTCTATCGCGCTGTCGGTGACCGTCATCGTCCTCACTCTAGTGACCGACTGAAAGTTACTGCAACCAGCCCGAACCCGCGAGTCAATCAATCTGCTGGTCGGCAGAACACGGGAAAGCGCCGATTGTTGGCGTGTTTGCCGGGTACGATCCAGCTTTTGGCCCAGTAGGTGTTATTTCGCCACGCAACCTTAGCGTTGGTAGCTGTGACGGTGATCACTGCGGTATTCGGGCGTGTTGGCTAAAATCACAATCGCTCGGAGCAAATACTACGGATGACTAGATTTAGGCGAATTGGCTTTGGTGCTGTGGCGGCTGTCCTGCTCTGCATGAGTTGGGCTACCGGCAATGCTGCGCCCATGAGCATTTCCTATACGGCGAATGATGCAGGCGGTTCGCTGTGGGCCTACGACTTTGCCGTTTTGTTCGACAACAACGACGGCACCTGGATTGCCGGCCAGCAATTCGACTATTTGACTTTTGGCAACCAGCAGTCGGAAACGGGGCAATACGGTGCGTTCGGTGACTGGACGTGGACTGCGACGCCAACGATCGCTTCGCCCAACTTGCAACGGGAACTTTCAAGGGCCCGACCCTTAGTCTCTGCGACAGCGGGATCGGCTGCAAGACGTCGTTCAAGGATGGCGCCTGGATACCTCTGGCGACCGGCGAGACCCTGTATTTTTCCGGCCTATCATCAACGTTTATCGGCGACGCCGTATTGTGGTCGTTTCTGAAAACGTCCGGCGGTCAGGTGATCAGGTTCGAATCAGCTGCGTTCAGGGGCAGCTCCGAATCTACCGTCATTTCAAATCCAATACCCCCCCGCACTGGTGTTACTCCTAAGCGGAATCGCCGGGCTCGGGGTCGTTGGTTGGCGACGCAAGGCGTCCAGCGAGCCGGTGCAGGTCTGAGCTCGGCTGCGCCGCTCACTCTTCAGTGCGGCATTTGTGGATTCGCTAACTTGCCCTACGATGTTTCGTGGGCAGCAGGTTCCATGGGCAGCAGCCAGCTGGAGGGCACAATGCCACAGGCAAAAAAGGCGCGTGCCGTCGGTTTCAATCACGTCGCTATCGAGGTCGGCGACATCGACGCGGCGTTGAGTTTCTTCGGCCAGTTGTTTGATTTTGAATTGCGCGGCAAGAGCGAAACCGGTGCCTTCATCGATCTCGGCGATCAGTTCCTGGCCCTGCAAAAGGCGGCAACCAGGCAGCTAATGACGGCCGTCATGTCGGCCGTGTGGCCGATGACAAGGAAGCCGTGCGCGCGGCCTTGGCCGAGGCCGGTATCGTGACCCTGCCGGGCCGCTTTCTCGACTTTATCGATCCCTGGGGCAACCGCATCGAAATCATCGGCTATAGCGACATCCAGTTCACCAAAGCGCCGAACGTGTTGCACGGCATGGGATTGGCGCACCTTGCCAAGACCGAAAAGGCGATCAAGGAACTTACGGATAAGGGTATGGCGCCGGGTGTCGGCAACACCGACTAGTCCGATCGGCTGGTAGCGGCGCGACGCGGCGTCAAGATTTGCGGTTTAGCTGACATCGTTGTCCGTGCGCTCACGATCTTCCGGGGTGTTCCGACCCTAGGCTAATCGCGCGTAGTAAAACGAGGAGGACGATATGTTGAAAGTGCATAATCCCAAGTCCATCGCGGCTCCGTTGGCGCCGTCCTATTGCCATGGCATGGAGGTGCCGCCGAACGCTCGGTGGCTGTTTACGGCCGGCGAAGTAGGCGTCGATGCCAGCGGTGCCGTGGTCGCCGGTTTCGAGGCTCAATGCCGGCTGGTGTGGACCAACATCATCGAAATCTTGCGTAGCGCGGACATGAGCGCGAGCGACATCGTCAAAATGCATGCGTTCGTGGTCGCCGGTTGCGACATGATGGCCTATGCCAACATACGCAGTGAGTTCCTGGGCGACCACAAGCCGGCGTCGGCGGCGATCTATGTGCCGGCCCTGTTAAAAGCGGAATTGCTGATCGAGGTCGACGTCACGGCAGCCAAGGTTTGACACTCACCTGTGTCCTCTTGCGCGCGGGCGGGTGCCTATGCCTTTGCTAATAGCGAGGGGCTCACCTAACATTCCTACTAGCGAAAAACACAGGGAGAGCATTTGATGTTGAAATTACTGACGGGCGCTTCGGCGCTCGCGGCGTTTGTGTTCGCGACGCTTGGTGCGACGCCAGCGTCCGCCGCCGAACCCATGAAAGTACGCTTGAGTTGGGTACC
>CAUZWH010000166.1:0-6678 GCA_963583675.1 Alphaproteobacteria bacterium | reverse complement strand
TCCCGGCCGTCGTGCCGGCGACCAGATGCGCCACGTGGTCTTTCTTGTGGTGATGCAGATTGTTCCCCTTCATCAGGCCGACATGCACCTCATAGGCGAAGGCGATGGCGCGGACTAGATCTTCCCCATCGCGCCCCATCTGCTGTGCAGCGGCGATTTGCGCGGCGATGTTGTCGCCGGGGTGGCCGAAATCGGTCGCCAGGAAGGTGTCGTGAAATCAAGCTCGCGCACGGCGGTGCCATTGGCCCATGCCGCCCACTCCGCATGGATCGTGGTCTCAGACGGCAGTCCGAACAGCGTCGCCCCATGGTTGCGTGGGTGCGCGAGCACCATCGCCCTAGCTGAGACAACGGACCCGCGATTGAGGCCGGCTAGCGCGACCGCCGCGTTGTCGACGACGCGGCAGCGCACCATGTCGGCTACGTCCTCCTCGACCGCCGGCTGACTTGCAGCGTAGTCGGCGAGTTTCCAGGCCAATTGATCCTCGCGGGCCAGGTTCGCGGTCGACGGATGGACTCTCACTTCGTGGTGTTCCAAAATTTCCTCTGTAGCGGCGCGCGGCGCTCTAGCAACCGGCGTTGGAATAGCTGCCAGACAAGGAACGACATGAGCGACCAATATCGATTTTGCATCAATGGCGGGTTCAGCGCACGGCCGATTGGTGAGGTCGTGGACTGGTGGCGGTTCTGTGAGAGCCACGGTATCGAGACGACCGTGTCGGATTCGCCGACCCAGTTTCGCGAGCTCTATGTCGCCGCCGCGGCGTGCGCGCTTGGCACCGCCAGGCTGCCGATTTTTGTATGTGTCTCGAATCCGATATCGCGCCATCCCTCGGTCACGGCATCGGCGTTGTTGGCGCTCAATGATATCGCGCCAGGGCGTGTCGTGTTTGGTATAGGCACGGGTGACAGCGCGCTATGGAGCGTCGGCCTCAAGGCGGCCAAACTAGCAATCTTGCGCGAATACGTGCTGGCAGTACGCGCGTTGCTGCGCGGGGAAACCGCGACCTGGCGGGGCCATCGTTTCCGTGGCGAATGGAGCAAGTGCTCGGCCCCGGTCGACATACCTATTCTGGTCGCCGCCGCCGGCCCCAAATCGCTAAAGCTGGGTGCCGAGATCGGCGACGGGTTGATCATTTCGCTTGGCTTTTCACCGACCGATATCGCCGGCATCTTCGATATCATCGACCGGGCGTGTGCCGAGGTCGGGCGTGATCGCAGTGCCCTCGAATTGTGGTGGCAGGCCGACGTGACGTTCGCCGAGAGCCTCGAACAAGGCGCGGAGAGTGCTTTGGGTTGGGGCGTTGAGTGGCTGACGCTCACCACGGTCGACGGCAAGGGCGTGCCCGAGCACTTCCGCGACGCATTGATTGAGCTCAACGACGATGCCCGCAACATTGCAACCGCCTATAAGGACGAGGATCGCGACCGCATCCGCGTGGCTCGGGCCAAAGAGCTCGGGCTTTACGATTGGCTAGTCGAAAGATCGCCCCGCCTGTGGGGGACCCCGGCTGATGTCGCTACGCGCCTGGAAGAACTCGGTGCGCTCGGCCTCCACAACTGGATCTATTACATCGGCCGCCGGGCCGATAAACGCGGGCTGGTAGAGACGCTGGCGAGAGACGTCGTCCCGCGGCTCAGGTAGCCCCTCGAGGCGCGGGGCTTCGGTACTCAAAGCTTGGGTGGCCCGTCGGTCGGCATGCCTGCCATATCGGCGGGCGGGTAATAATACCGGTCACCTAACGCACTCACCCGTTGCCAAAAATCCGGTCCCGCAGCCAATCCATTGTCGAGCTTGTCCGCGGCCTGCCGCCAGATCGTCCAAGAATCCGGATGTAGAGCGCTGGCCTCCACCAACAACGAGTCGCCTTCGACAGAATTGCCGGCCTCGAGTAAGTAAAGTCCTAGACGAAATAGAACGTGAGCCTTGGCGATCGTGTCATCCGGCGCCCGGCAATGGTCTCGAGCGGCGTCCCGTGAAAAAACATGAGCGCTATCGCTACCTTTTTCGGCCCAGTCGCGAACCGCCGCGACGTAAGTCGCCCGGGCCTTTTTCACCGTGGCGGTAACGTCTTCCGGCATCGTCATGGTTTCGAAGTCGAGCGCCCGGAACCCTTCATAAGCGCTGGCATTTTCGGCCGGACGAACAATATTGCCCGCCTCATCGATCCACACGGCCTGCGGGACATTGACCATGTTGTAGAGATCCGCGAGTTGGTGGTAGCGGTCGATCAAGACCGGATAGGTCGGCTTGGCCGCCTCTATCCAGGGCCGGGTGGCTTCACGATCGTTGTCCATCGCGACGGCGATAACCACGAAATTGTGGTCCCGATAATCATCGTAGATCTTCTGCCACACGGGCAGATCAAGCCGACAGCCTCACCACGACGCCCAGGTCGCCAGGAAGACCTTTTTGCCACGATAATCCGACAGGCTGTGAACCCCACCGTCGAGGTCCGGCAAGGAAAAATCAGGTGCTGCCAGCGAGTTCAGGCTGGCTTTGCGAGCCTGAGCGCTTACCCCGAACGCCCAGCTATCCTCATTCCGGCTGTAGGCGAGCGGGTTGTTCATCCGTCGCCAAAATGCCGCGAGATTAATCAATCCATCGCGTACGTAGTCGTCGGTACGCTCGACCGGTACCGGCATGCAAACGTCATCCCGGCACAAACCTTCAGGTTTCATGGTCCAGCCTGTGAGGGCTTCTGTATCCTGTGCCGACAGCCAAAGCTCGTCATCGCGGCCCGGTCCTGCCGTGACCTCGACCGGTCCCAATTCAGTTAGCACGGTCGTCATGCTCAATTTCCTCTCGTGATTTTACGGCTCTCCATACTACTCCCGGGGCTGGTACCCGTCCTTTTACATGGTTGGTGAACCCGAACTTCGCCCATGGATTACCCTAATAAGTAGAGGTAAAATCCCAATTTTCTACATTAGATAGTTGTTCTCTATTGACGGCGAAATGGAATATCTCATAGGCATTGCTTGGTTCGGGCTGGCGATCACGACCGCCAGGATTGCACGTCGCAAACGGCGACAATACGGGTCGTGGCTGCTCTACGGTCTTCTGGCCCCGGGAATTTCCCTGGTCGACGTACTGGCAAAACGTCGCTGGCGGTTTATCCCCAGCACGGCGGAAAGACAGATATTCTCTTAGTCGAGACGACCGTCGATACTTCCGGACCCCTCCCGACCACGTTCTCTGACATGCCGTCTTAGGCGCGGCCCAACGTCGGTAAATCCGCGATGCCGCTGAGCGCGTCGACCCCCTGGAGCTGACCGAACAGCGCCCGCGTTACCTCATCATTGGCCGACCCGCGCACGCAGTCCGAAAACTTGCGCCACATATCGTCGGTCGTCAGCGGTAGCTTGGCGTGGCCGCGCGCATATCGGATCTCGCCGGGGTCGAGCACGTCGCCGTTTGCTAGCGTGATTGCGATTCTGTCCGCCGGCGCAAACGCCGGGGCGTCCGCGTCGGTTGCATCCGTCGTCGCTATTGAAACCTTGGTCATAAAACGCTGAATATCATCGCGCTGGACGAACTCATCTGATAGCTCAGCTAGCCCGGCGCGCCCGGCGATCGCTGCTGCCGCCATCGCGAATTCTTCGCTGAATTTGGCTTCGAGTCCGGTTTGCGGGCGGTGATTGCGCAAAATAGCCGCCTGGGTTTCACCCAGCGTGACAGTCACGGTATCGATCTCGTCCGGCTCGGTCGGGTGCGCGGCCATGAGATCGAGGAAGCCATCAAGCGTGCGGTGAACCGCGTAGCACATCGGATATTTTTTGACGTTGAGGCCGAAGCGCAGGAGCCGCCATTCCTGACCGAGATGCGAGCTGGCGGCATCGGTATCCACTTCACCCTGTGGCGAAATCGCCTTGAGATAACCCAGAGGATGCTCGAAGACGTCATCCGCGGCCGTCATGCCGGCTTTTGCGAGCCGGGTCGCTAGGATGCCGCTTTGCGCAGCGCGGCCGACGTGGAACGGTTTTGTCATGGTACCGAAATTGGCCGTCAGGCCGCCGGCATGTGAGGCCGCGATGCCGAGCGCGCAACGAATTTGAGTGGGCGACAGGCGATGCAGCACGGCCGCCGCTGCCGCCGCCGCGATCACACCGAAAATCGCTGTTGGATGCCAGCCCTTGGCGTGGTGCGGTGATTGGTCGCGATAGGCGAGATCCGCCCACACCTCGTAGCCCGCGACATAAGCGGTAACCAGTTCGCGCCCGCTCGCACCGAGCGCCTCACCCTCGGTCAACAGCGTTGTGACCAGCACCGAACTCGGATGGGCGTCCATGGCTACATCGTCATAGTCGAGTGCGTGCGCCGCTGTTCCCGATATCAAGGCTGCATCCGGAGCCGCCGCACGATCGGCGGAAAGGCATATTCGCGCTTCCCCGTTGCCGCCCTGCAACGGCACCACCGATCCGACGATCTTAGCCACCGGTTCGCTAGCACCGGCGGCCATAACAGCGACGCAGTCGGTAAAGCCAATACGAACAATGTCGATCGCTTCGGGCGGGATGTCGTCGAAGCAAATATTCCCGATGAAATCCGCGATTCGACCGGTGAGACCTTGGCTCATGGCGTATCTTCCCTCCAGGTAGCTCGGCAGCCCAATCTCTGATGGTTGGCGAAGCACACTACAATGGAACAACGTCAGGAAACCACGCAGGACCACACGAGAGGAAGAATTCAAATGACTGCCGAGGGCGCAAGATATCTCGAGCCGTTTGAAGCGTTTCAAGTCGATCCCGGCGACATGTCGGTCGAAGTGATTGGTGCTGTCGAGGGCGCAGTGCTCGAAGGAGAACTAACCATTCAGGTTCTTATGGTCACCGAAAAACTCCTGGTGCTGAAGGTGACGCGCGCGCAAGGCTTGATTGATAAGCCGCACCAGCATGACGATCACGAATCTGTGGCGACCCTGATTAGCGGCCGCATGCGAAATGTAATGGGGGGTCAGACCTTCATTGCCGAGCCCGGTGCCACTTGGCGTCACTCCGCCGGCGTCGTCCACTCAAGCGAAGCCCTCGAAGACTGCGTCCAGATCGAGATCAAGACGCCGCCGCGCAAAACCTGGATCGCCGCGAACGGCTAAGCCGCAGCGGTGGCTGGCGGCTTAGCCTGGATCAGTCGAAATGCGGCCAGGCAAGCACAGGCGCCGAGCAGGCACACCGCACCGAACAAGACCGGCATCGCCGCGTCACCACTGATATCGGCGGTCCAGCCCGCAAACGGCTGCATCAGCGCAAATCCCGCATAGCGCCAGGCATAGAACACCCCCATGCCGACGCTGCGATTTTGCTCCTGCAGGGCTTCGATCGATAGCGCCATCACCGCGCCGGTCGGCAAGCCGGTGGTCACGCCGATCGCGATGAACAGCAGATAGGTGAGCGAGGTATAGGGCACCAATGCCAATGCCAAGGCCATCGCCAAAAAACTCACCGCCATCACCAGATTCGGCCGCTTCGACCACTCGACCATGCCGCCGCCAACGAACACCGAGATGGCATAGGTCCACGTGCTGATGCTGACCAGCGCACCGGCCTCACTAATCGAGAAGCCCTGTGCGTCGAGCAAGGTCGGCGCGAAACTGACGAGGATCAGCAGTCCGGCATTGAACAACACCCATACCATCGCCGCGAGCGATACCAAGACGGCTTCGCGCCGGGAGATGTGAATCTTCGAAAATCCTTGAACCAGATCTGTGGGGCGAGGCCCGGCCTGGGCGGGCTGATGGTAGAAGACCCATACCAGCACAAATCCGAATAGGCTGAGCCCCGCGGTCGCGTAGAATACGGCCGGCCACGCATAGGCTTCGGCGAGAGCGCCCTGGGTGCCTAGCGCCGCGCCGATGCCGATTGGCCAGCTTGCCAGCACGATTGCCATCGCCAGCGCAAGTTCGCGACCAGAGAACCAATCCGCGACCATTTTTGTGATCAGCACACCAAGCAGGACGGTGCCCGCGCCGGCGATAATCCGCGCGCCGGCGCTTACCTCGAAGGCAAGCGCGGCGCCGCCGATCACACCGCCGACCACCATCAGACCGAGACCGACCATCACTAGGCGCTTGTCGCCGTAGCGTTGGCCGAGATAGCCACCGACCAAAGCGACGATTATCCCGGGCGCATCGAATATCCCGATCAGGGTGCCGAGCTCGGCATAGGAAATGCCGAGGTCGTCGACAATCAACGGCCCCACCGAGCCGACCGCCTGGAATTGATAGGCCCATGCCGCGCGGGCGACGAACAGCACCGCCAGAATAAACCAGCGATTGCAAATCATCAGGCCCCGCCAGTCACGATCGGATCTTGACGTCTCGCGTAAACGCCAAGCTCGGTGGCGACGTAGTCAATCCGATTCTCGGCCAGGGCTTGAGCACACTCCGCCGGCGCGTTGATGATCGGCTCCTCGTGAACGTTGAAGCTGGTATTGATCAGCACCGGCAGGCCGGTCGCCTGCTTGAAGCCTGCCAGGATGTCGAAATAAAGCGGATTGGCGGGTCGCTCGATGATTTGCGGCCGCGCGGTCCCATCGACATGAACCACCGCCGGGATCCGCGTGCGCCAGCGCTCATGCACTGCGCAGGTGATCGTCATGAAACGCGCGGCATAACGCTCCCCGGCATTGAGGTCGAACACCTCGTCGACGTCAGCCGCGGCGATCACCGGGGCGAACGGC